>JBAQMW010000115.1:0-2001 GCA_049303155.1 Thermodesulfobacteriota bacterium
GAGTGGAGGCGTATTTTTACATACGCCGCAACAACGAGCCGAGGAGCAACGCCGGTATGCAAAGTTATGACGCTCTGATTTATACCCCCGACGGCCTTATGTCCTTCACGTTAAGCCGGACGCTCCGAACTCCCCTCCACTCGTCCACGTACGGGTAGAACGCCACGTCGAAACTATTGCCCTTAATCGGATGAAGCCCCGCCATCCGGAACGCCATGGCGTTTTGCACCATTCCGTTCTGGCGCATCTTTATCCTCAAGTGCTTTTCCTTCACCACTTCGGTATTGAGTATGTCCGCGCCGGTAGCGCAGAAAAGAGGCTTTTCGTTCGCCTGGCCGAAAGGCTCAAGTCTTTTAAGCTCTTCGAGAAGCCTTAGGTTGAGTTCGTCGAAAGACACCATGCAGTCAAGCTCGACTTCGGGAATTAAGTCGTCATCCGAAAGATTCGAGTTCATATACGCGACAAAGGCCGCCTTGAAGTCGTCTAACTTATCCCTCCTTACCGTAAGCCCTGCCGCGGCCCTGTGCCCTCCGTACCTTTCAAGGAGATGCGCGACGCTCTTAAGGCCATCCACGACGTTGCACCCCTTCACTCCCCTGACCGAGCCTTTTCCGATATCGCCGTCCAAGGCTATTAAGGCGACGGGTTTCGCGAACCTCTCGGCAAGACGCCCGGCGACTATGCCGACCACTCCGGCGTGCCAATTATCCGAGGCGAGCACAAGCGCCATGTCCGTGCCTCCGCCGGCGGCAAGTTCCAAGGCCTCCGTTAAAATCCGCGCCTCGACTCCCTGCCTCGATATGTTCTCGGAGTTGAGTTTTTTAGCGAGAAGCCGCGCCTCACTCGGGTCTTCGGTTACAAGAAGCCTAAGCGCGGTATCCGCGTGAGCAAGACGTCCGGCGGCGTTAATCCTCGGCGCGAACTGGAAGGCGATGTTTTCCGCGGTAACGTCCATGGTGTTAATGCCGGAGACTTCCTTGAGAGCGATAATGCCGGGTCTTGCGGAAAAACTCAATTCCTTAAGCCCGAAGCTCACGAGGATTCTGTTTTCGTCAACAAGGGGCACCATGTCCGCGATAGTGCCTATGCACACGAGGTCAAGATACTTCTTGAGATTCGGGCTTGCGAAAGATGCATCCTTTCTTAACTCCGTTCTCAAGGCCATCAAGAGATTAAACGCAACGCCGACGCCGGAGAGCCCCTTGAACGGAAAAAGGCAATCCTTTTGCATCGGGTTTACTATTGCGTAAGCAAGAGGAACCTCAAAGGAGGGGAGATGATGGTCGGTAACGATGCAATCTATTCCGATGGAAGAAGCAAAAATAATTTCTTCGTGGTTCGAGGTGCCGCAGTCAACCGTTATGACGAGCTTCACGCCCTTTGAGGCAAGACGCTTTATGCCCTCGATATTAAGCCCGTAACCCTCGGTCTTTCTGTCCGGTATGCAGGTCAAAACATCTACACCGAGCTCCTTGAAAAAAAGATAAAGAAGCGCGGAAGCGCTTACCCCGTCCACGTCGTAATCGCCGTATATCGCTATCTTTTCTCTCTTGTCAAGAGCCGCCGCGATTCTCTTCACTGCCTTGTCCATATCCTTCATGAGGAACGGGTCGTGGAGGCTTCGCAAGTCCGGAGAGAGAAAAGAAAAGGCCTTGTCGCAATCAACAAGGCCGCGATTGATAAGCAATTGAGCCGTAACGGGAAGCACGTCGAGTTCCCTTGAAAGAGATTCCTGCAGCTCTTTATTGGGAGGACTCATCTTCCAGAGTTTTTTCATCCGCCCTCACTGTCTGTCATTGCGAATCCTGAAACCAGTAGGACAGGCGTCCCGCCTGTCAAATTCGGCTCCGGGACAATCTCTCTCTTTACGATTCCCTCGAAAGAAAATTTGACTGCCGAATAAAATTCTACCAGTAAAATCCGGAGCGGTCAAGGCTTAAAAGGGAAATCGCGGGAGCAGGTTTGCAACCTGCTCCCCTTCGACTTCGCTCAGGGCAGGCT
>JBAQMW010000116.1:0-7747 GCA_049303155.1 Thermodesulfobacteriota bacterium
TAGAAAGGGTGCGGAAAAAAGGCCTCGATAACACGCGCCTCTGCGACGACGCGGCAATCGAGAACGCCGTCTCTTCGGCAGCCGAACTCCGGCAAAGAAGCGAGATAGTGAAAGAAAGGGTCGAAAAAGGCGAACTCAAGGTGGTCTCCGGGGTCTTTAATCTCCTTACCTTGAGGGTGGAGCTCATATCAAGTGCGCATGGCGCGGAGGAGACACACATCCATCCGTCAAAGCCGGCCTGCCACAGGGAATAAGACAAAAAGAAGTTCCGCTGCCGGCCCTGCGGCCGGAAATTCCACGGGGTTTTCGCTTATCCAACCGAATTATCCTGTCCTTTCGTCATTCCGGTGGAATATGCCCCGGCAGGCAGTAAACAGGGGCAGTAAGCAGAGAGCGGAAATTCGTTTCTTACGCAGGCCTTGATTTTTTCCTTGCTTTTTCATTTGAAATACATTTTAATATACAGTCTATGCATACCTTGATAATACTACTGCACGTAACCGTAAGCGTATTCCTTGTCGTTACCGTGCTTCTTCAATTCGGCAAGGGCGCGAGCATCGGCTCGACGTTCGGCGGAGGTTCCGGCCAGACGCTTTTCGGAGGGGCCGGCCCTCAGACATTTCTCGGAAAACTCACTATCGCCTCGGCCGTCATATTCATGTGCACCTCCCTTTACCTCACCTACCTTTCGGGAGATAAAAGGGTGGATTCGATAATGAGCGACGTGAAGTCGGTGCAGACCGCTCCGGAAAAGCCCGCAGCGGAACCGGCAGCGAAGGAAAAACAGCCGGCCAAGTAGATTTTTAAATACAGAGCGTCAGAAATGACGCTCTGTATAGTTGCCGAAGTGGTGGAACGGCAGACACACCATCTTGAGGGGGTGGCGGGGCGACCCGTGGGGGTTCGAATCCCCCCTTCGGCACCAATTCAATAAATAAAAAAGGGTTGGCAATATTGCCAACCCTTTTTAGTCGTTATACCCCGGAAAACCTAATGTTCCAATAACTTCAACACCTTCTTCGCCGTAACCTCGCCTTCCCTCACCGTGTCGCTTATGCCTATGCCTTTAAACGCGCTTCCTGTAAGATAAAGGCCGGAATGTTTCCCCGCAAGCTCTTCTATCTTCAAAACCCGCGTTTCGTGCCCTATGGTGTACTGAGGCATTGCCTTTATCCAGCGGAATACGCGGACGAATAACGGCTCCGCGTCTATTCCCATAATCTCCTTAAGCTCGCTCCGCACCACGTCCGTCATCTCCTTATCGTTAAGGGAGACGAGTTCCTCGTTCTTGGCCCCTCCGATAAAGCACCTTATAAGAACGGAATCCTCCGGCGCCCTGCCCTCCCACTTGATTGAACTCCATGTCGCGGCCATGAGTTTCCTCTTTTCTATCTTCGGCACTATGAAACCGAACCCGTCGAGCGGATGAGCGATGTCTTTTCTCTTATACCCGATCGATACCGTGGCTGTCGAGACATACGGTATCGTAAGAAGTTTTTCCGAAAGCTCTTTATCCAGGGTCTTTACAAGTTCAGCCGCCGCGTAAGCCGGAGCCGCTATGACAACGCTATCGGCCTCGATTGAAGGGCTTCCTTCCACCAATACCTCATAGCCATTTCCCTTTTTCAAAACGCCCTTTACCTTAATCCCTGTTTTTATCTCGACCCCTTCGAGTTTTGAAACTATGGCGGATATGAGTTCAGTAAGCCCGTGCCTTAACGTCATGAACATGGTTATGTTGGATTTAACGCCCGGCTTCGTATGCGCCCTCATCGCCTTCATCCTCGCGAGCATGCCTCTTATGAGGCTTCCGTGGTTTTCCTCCAACTCGACGAACTTCGGGAAGCTCGCCCTTACGCTCATGGTCTCAGGGTCTCCCGCGTGCACTCCGGCCACAAGAGGCTCGGCTATCTTATCTAAGGCCTCTTTTCCGAGACGTCTCCGCACAAAATCTCCGAGGCTTTCATCTGTTTTTTCTTTTCTCTTTGGAATGAAAAACTCTAACGCCATTCTGAGCTTGCCCTGAATGGAGATAAGGCTTGAGAATGCGAGAGGGATCATGCGGGTCGGCACCATGAGAATTACTCCTTCGGGAAGGAGGTGGAGTTTTCCCTTATGATACACGAAGGTCTTGCCTCTCGGCTTTCGCGTAGGGAGGAGGCTCGTTTCAAGGCCGAGCCTTTTTATGAGTTCCATTGCCCACGGCTTTTCCGAAAGAAAACAATCAGGCCCGCCCTCAACGAGAAAGCCGTCTATGTTTTCGGTTTTTATGTTGCCTCCGAGGCCGGAGGATTTTTCTATTAGCGTTATATGAAGGTCTTTTACGCCCTTTAGGCGCGAGTGCTCGATTAGGCTGTAGGCTGTCGAGAGGCCGGCTATTCCGCCGCCTATTATAACCACCTTTTTCAAACTACCCCTCCGTGCCTTTTTATCACGTCAGCCAACATGGAGGTAAATTTCTCGGAATCGTTCAGAGAAGCCGCCCTTAAAAACTTAAGTCCCGCCTCGATGGCTGTTTTCTTAAAGAGTATGTCTATGTCGTAGAGGGTTTCCACATGGTCCGCGACAAAACCGAGGGGCACGATAAGAACCCCTTTTTTACCCGCCTCTTTCGCCTCTTTTATGACTTCTTCGGCGCCGGGGCCGAGCCAAGGCATCTGACCTCCGCCTTTACTCTGAAAAGCCAACTTCCACTCAAGAGGCTTTTTCTTCACTACCTCGGCTATGGTAGCGTTAAGTTTTTCGAGATAAGGGTCTCCGCTAAGAGAAGACACGGGAAGACTGTGGGCCGTAAAGATAGTGAGTATTCCTTCGCCGTCGTGCTTAAGAGCCTCCTCGATTTTTTCAAGGAGCGCGTCTATATAAAGGGGGTGGGTGTGCCATGACTCGACGAACTCGATATTGGGCACGCCGCCTGTTTCTTTAAGCGCGGCCTCTATATCGGTAATATAGCCGCCCGTGGAGGCGCGGGAAGAATGAGGCGCCATTATGATTGCAACGGCATCAATAATGCCCGCGTCTTTCATTTCTTTCACGACGTCTTTTATATATGGCCGCCAAAAGCGCATGCCGATAAAAAAATCCGGCTCGCTGCCGCGGGGTACCCATCCGGAGGATGGGTCGGCGAGGATGTTTTTTATTGAAGAAGCTTGGGCTTTAGTAATCTTAAGGAGAGGCGAAGAGCCTCCTATGAGGCGGTATCGGGTCTTTGCCTTTTCCACGGCCTCAGAGCTAACCGGCCTTCCCTTTAGGACGTTTTTTACGAAAGGCTCGACGTCCTCGATTGAGTCCGCTCCGCCGAAGGCGAGCAGAAGCACGCCTTTTTTGGACATCTATTTTCTCCCGCTCAACTCGTGCACCGCGTCCACGAGCGCCCTTACGTTATCCACCGGGGTGCCGACTATTATGCCGTGGCCGAGGTTGAAGATGTGTCCCGGCCTTCCCTCTGCCATGTCGAGTATCTCCTTCACCCTTTTTCTTATCTCAGGCCGGGGGGCGAAAAGAATGGTCGGGTCAATGTTGCCCTGAATGGCGAAGTCGTATCCGATGGTCTTCCACGCGGCATCGAGCCTTACCTTCCAGTCAACGCCTATGACGTCGCCTCCGGCCTCTTTTATCACGTCAAGATACGTCCCTGTATTGGTCGAAAAATTTATGACCGGAACGCTGCCTCTTACTGATTGAATGGCCTTTTTGGTGTAAGGCAGAACAAACTCCCTGTAATCCCCCGGAGAGAGGCACCCGGCCCAGCTGTCGAACACCTGCGCAACTTGAATCCCTGCGGCGACCTGCGCCTTGAGATAAACGGATATTACGTCAGTGATCTTCGCCATGAGCTTGTGCCAGAGTTCGGGCTCGTTGTACATGAGGGTTTTAGTGTGCACGTAATTCCTCGACCCTCCCCCCTCGATAATATAGCTCGCGAGGGTAAAGGGCGCGCCTGAAAAACCTATGAGGGGAATCCTGTCGTTGAGTTCTTTTTTTACGAGTTTAATGGCCTGAAGAAGATACGGAACGTCCTCCTCGGGATTTATGACGCGGATGGCTTCTATGTCCTGCTTTGTCCTGACGGGATTATGTATTACAGGGCCATCGCCCTTTGCGAACTCGAGATTAATGCCCATGCCCGGAAGAGGAAGGAGTATGTCGGCGAAGATTATGGCCGCGTCCATCTCAAAGGCCTTTATTGGCTGCATGGTAACTTCGCAGGCTATCTCGGGATTCCTGCACATCTCCAAAAAAGAATACTTCTCCTTTAGAGCCATGTATTCTTTCATGTAGCGTCCGGCCTGGCGCATGAGCCAAACCGGAGTATATCCGGTCTTTTCCCTTTTGCAGGCCTTTAAAAAAGCGTCGTTTTTCATAAAATCCCTTCCGCGTCTTGAGATTATGGTTGTTGAAAAGACTTATTATATGGGAAAATTCGGGATGTTTCAATGGATTTGAGGAGAATGGGCTTGAGATTGCTTCGCTTCGCTCGCAATGACTACCATTGTCTTAGCATTATCTTTATTTTGTCATTCCCGCGGTCTGCCCCCTTTGTCATTCCCGCGATGTTTTTCCTTCTGTCATTCCCGCGGTGTTTTGAGCGGGAATCCAGGAAAAGCATTTATAAAAAGACATGGTTCCCCGCTTAAGATTGTCCGCCTCGCCTGTGGCGGGCGAGACCTCGCTTGTAGCGGGCGAGGACAAGCTTTTGAGCGGGAATCCGGAAATTTTGATATTTGCTCTTTGATTCTCATTCACGCGATGATATTCAACACCCTGCCAATCTCCTCAATCAAAACCTACCCTATCTTTTCCTCTATCCTCGTAAGTATTCCCCGTATCATATTGACTTCCTTTTCGACAAGCATTGTGCGCCCGAAAATCTTGCGGAGGTTTCTCAAAAGTATGGGCATGAGATAGCCTTTTTTAATCTCACCAGCGTAACCTAATTTTTCAAGCACCCTCTCGATATGCTCGTGCATGGCGGTAACATCTTCTCTCCTCGCTGATTTAAGGGTCGGCTCCGCGCCAAGAGCCTCTGCCTTGAAAAGCGCGTAACATACCGCGAAAACAGCGTGAGAAAGATTTAAAGAACCCATGTCCCTGTGAGCCGGAATCTCGAAAAGGATGTCGCAAAAAAGAGTCTCTTCGTTTTCAAGCCCCCTGTCTTCCCTGCCGAAAAGTATGGAGACGGAATTTTTCTTCGAGGCGGAAAAAATCTTGGGCAAAGCCTCGTCCATGGTAAAAACGGGAAACCTCGCGCTCCCTTTTCTCCGAGTCGTGCCGACTATGAAATGAGTTTTCTTTATTGCCTCTTTTAATGTTTTCACCTCTTTCGCCTTAAGCAAAACGTCCGAGGCGGTGCAGGCCATTCCAAAACCCTCGTCATTTTTATAGGGAACCGGATTTACGAGCACGAGGTTACGAAAGCCCGTGTTTTTCATGACCCTCGCGACGCTCCCTATATTTCCAGCGCCTCTGGGTTCGACAAGAACGATGCTAATGTTTTTCCGCGCTTTACTTTCCACCCATGCGCTCCAGAATTCCCCTCGCGGCCATGACGCCCGATACCGATGCCTGCACAATGCCCCTCGTAACTCCCGCGCCGTCTCCTGCGGCAAAGAGGTTCTTCACCTCGGTCTCCATCGTTGGCGTAAGTTTAATTCTCATGGAATAAAACTTCACCTCAACCCCGTAAAGAAGCGTGGAAGGGGAATTTATGCCGGGCGTAACCTTGTCCATTACCTCAAGCATCTCAAGTATGTCGGACACGTAACGGTAAGGCAGAACAAAAGAGAGGTCTCCGGGGGTCGCCTCCGCAAGGGTGGGCTTGACCGGGTTTTTTGAAATCATCTCCTCGGTGGAACGCCTTCCGTGAAGCAGGTCTCCGAGCCTCTGGACGATTATCCCCTCTCCGAGAAGGTTCGCGAGGCTTGCGATGTATCTTCCGTAGGCAATCGGCTCTTTAAAAGGCTCGGTAAATGTGGTTGAAACAAGGATCGCGAAATTTGTGTTATCGGATTTTTTAATTGAAAAACTGTGGCCGTTCACCGTGCAAAACCCCTTGTATTTTTCCTTCACGACCACCCCGTACGGATTCATGCAAAACGTCCTTACCGGGTCATTGAACATCTTGGAGTTATAAATGAACTTGGCCTCATGCACGACGTCGGTTACGGGACGGAGTATCGAGGCCGGAACCTCGACCCTTACGCCTATGTCAACGGGGTTAATGGCGGTTGAAAGTCCGAGCGTTTTCGCGACGCCTTCAAGCCAGTGGGAGCCGACCCTTCCGGGAGAGAGTACGACGAAATCGGCATAAAATGCCGCTTCGTCCGTTGTCCTTACGCCTTTAACGATTCCGTTTTCAACGATTACGTCCTTTACCTCTTTGTTGAAGCAAAATTCGATTTTGCCTTCAAGGTCTGCTCGAAGGTTTTTGAGAATGGGTGCGCACCGATCCGTTCCGAGATGCCTTATGCTGAAAGGCACGAGCCGGAGGCCCGCCCTTGCCGCGGCCTCCTCTATGCGCGCCACCTCTGCCTTGTCTTCGCCCTTAAGTTCTCTTGGCGCGCCGTAGTTAAGATACAGTTCGTCAACGTAACGAATAAGCTCCGAGAGTTTCCGGCGCTCCGCGTAGTCAGTGAGAAATCCGCCCACATCCGGGGAGAGATTGAGTTTTCCGTCGGAAAAAGCCCCGGCGCCTCCGAAACCGTGAAAGAGGTCGTCCCGCGTCCGGGTCGTGATGTCCATGCCCATCTCAAGGACAAGGACTTTTAATCCCTTTTCCTTCGACAATTCGAGCGCGGCAAATATCCCGGCAGGCCCGGCGCCGGCTATTATGACGTCGTAAGTCATGGGAAAAGTATAACAGAAATGCCGTTGTCTTCAAAAGGCAATAAAAAAGCCGGCGGTGAAACCGACGGCTTTAAGCAAAATCAAAGAGGAAGGGTTGTTCGGGAAGAGCATGCTACACACCACGTAAAACATATTCGGCGAATCTTACGGATTGCCCGCAATAAGAATACCTGATATAATACGTTTCAAGAGGTTGAGTTGATGATAGTAGAAACCGAAAGAGAAAATGACGGCCGTTGGATAGTGGAGATACATGAGTTGCCGGGCGTCCTGATTTATGGGAAAACCCGCGAAGAAGCTATTTCAAAGGCCAAAGCCCTTGCCTTGCGCACCATGGCCGACCGTCTTGAGCATGGCGAAGATATCCCTGAACTGTCTGGTTAGCCAACCCACGCCGCTTGGCGTTGGTACCCCGAACCCAACCTGCGCATCTATTATTCCCATCATTCCTGTAGCGCACCCTTCTTGTCATTCCCGCGGTGTTTTAAGCGGGAATCCAGACAAAAATAAATCTGCCCCTTTTTATCCTTTTATCAAATATCCCGGCCTTCAAAAGGCAATAAAAAAAGCCGGCGATGACGCCGGCTTTAGAAACAAATATTCGACTTTATATTTCCAACCCCTATCCGCTTTATTGATTGGTTGTCTCGATAAACTGATTTATCATAGCTATCGCCTTGTTGTTTGCGGCATTTATGGCATCCGCCACACGGTATTCTATACTCTCTTTCCCGCGATAAATATTGCTAGTCGTTGTACTAGTGCCTATACCGGCTACATGGGAACTATCCGCAGTAACATGCACATTTTTAATCTTAGGCTCTTTACCACTCTCTGATATTTCGAATATAAGGTCAAGGTGGGCGACTACCATCATATTTATTTCGCCACCGCCGAGGGC
>JBAQMW010000117.1:0-10887 GCA_049303155.1 Thermodesulfobacteriota bacterium
GCCCCGCGCTTTGCCCAGCCCGGAGAGGCGGGCGAGGAAAAAGAACTTAAGTTTGAGTTGAAGCTCCTTGCCGACGTCGCGATAATAGGATTTCCGAACGCTGGCAAATCCACCCTCATATCCCATATCTCTCACGCGAAGCCTAAG
The DNA here is from genome assembly GCA_049303155.1 of Thermodesulfobacteriota bacterium. Classification (GTDB taxonomy): domain Bacteria; phylum Desulfobacterota; class GWC2-55-46; order GWC2-55-46; family DRQE01; genus JBBTLC01. The sequence goes on from JBAQMW010000117.1 coordinate 148, forward strand.
ATTGCGGACTATCCGTTCACTACCCTTGTGCCTCATCTCGGGGTGGTGAAGTTCGGCGAATTCGGCGGCTTCGTCGTTGCCGACATACCCGGCCTCATAGAGGGCGCGCACGAAGGCAAGGGGCTCGGTACGAGGTTTTTGAAGCACATAGAGAGGACAAGGCTTTTGGTGCATCTTCTGGATTTGTCTCCCGATACGGGAAGGGACCCGAAAAACGATTTCAAGGCGGTCAATAAGGAGCTTAAACTTTTCAACAAAGAACTTGCCGACAGGCCGCAGGTAGTGGCCTTGAACAAGACCGACATAGCAGAGGCAAAGGAGAAGTCAGCGAAGCTGTTGAAATTTTTCTCTTCCAAGTGTATAAAGGTATTTACAGTGTCGTCGGTGACGGGCGAGGGGTTGAAGGAATTAGTTGATTTTGTAGGCGAACAGGTCGAGAAAATGAAGCAGGTATCTGTTCGTAGCTCAGCCCTTTAGGGCTGATGTCTTTATGTAACTCAACCCTTCAGGGTTGATAGTCTCAAGGCTAAAGCCTTGAGTTACTATCAGGGCTAAAGCCCTGAGCTACGTTAAATAACAAAACTAAAAACAATGGCTACGTTAGGGTTGCGTCTTTATGCCGAGACGAGAGAAACAATGAGAAAAAGACTCGTAAAAAAAGCCAAACGCATTGTCGTAAAACTCGGAAGCACTATGCTCATGTGCGGCGCCTCCAATAAGCTAATCCACTCGGCAACGATTTTTTCCAACGTCGCGTCCGAGATACACGAGGCGAGAACCTCCGGCAAAGAAGTCGTCATGGTGTCTTCCGGCGCCATCGCCATGGGCCTCGCAATGGGCATAAGGGAGATACGTAATCTTCCGAGCATGTCGAAATCCCTTACAGACCTTTGCTGCAATCATGTTATGTACTCGAAGCCTTTGAGCATACCAGAGAGGCAGGCGATTGCCGCGCTCGGGCAGGTAGCGCTCATGAGCGAATACGGAGCGGCATTTAAAAAGCGCGGTGAAAAGGTCGGGCAGATTCTCCTCACTCACGACGATTTCTCAAACAGAACGCGGTTTCTCAACGCGAGGAATACCATCACGACGCTTCTGGAGCTTGGCATAGTGCCGATAGTGAACGAAAACGACACCGTAGCGGTGGATGAGATAAAGTTCGGAGATAACGACAGTTTATCCGCTCTAACGACAAATCTTGTCGAGGCTGATTTGCTTGTCATACTCTCGGATATAGACGGCCTTTACGACAAAGACCCGAAGGCCTGTTCCGAAGCAAAGAAAATTCCCCTTGTCGAGGACATAGACGGGCTTCTTAAGGCAATGGATTTTTCTCCCTCCACGAGCCTCTACGGCACGGGCGGGATAAGGTCGAAACTCTTGGCCGCGAAAAGCGCGGCGCACTTCGGATGCGCCACCATCATTGCGAGCGGCATGGAAAAGGGCGTTCTTACGAAGGTCTTAAGCGGCGATGACATAGGCACTTTGATATTGCCGAAAGAGGACAGACTCACGAGCAAGAAGCATTGGATAGCCTATTCGAGCCGCCCCGCGGGTCGGATATTCGTTGACGACGGCGCGAGACTCGCTCTTGTCGGCAAAGGAAAATCCCTTCTTCCCTCCGGAGTCGTGAAGGTCGAAGGGACGTTCGACACGGGGGACGTCATACACTGCGTTGACTTGAAGGGCATGGAGTTCGGCCGAGGAGTCGTGAATTACTCTTCCGGCGACATAGAAAAAATAAAAGGGCTTAAAACGAGCGATATAGAAAAAGTTCTGGGCTATATGGTTTACCACGAGGTAATACACAGGGATAACCTTGTCGTGCTTTAACGGACAACAACCTGCTACGCCATTATTTATTTCCTCTCCCCCGACCCTTCCCTTCGGGCGGGTGCCCCGGAGAGGGTAGGGTGAGGGGGGCGAAGATTAGGAAAAAAGAGAATTAAAGACCCCTCACCTCAGTCCTCTCCCCGGCGGGGAGAGGAGGCAAAGACAAAAAGGGTAGACCGAGCAAATGGGACTGGCAAGTTTTCAGCATCTCGTTTGCAGTTTATAACCGATAACTAAAACGGAGATTTTATGTCATCACAAGACTTGATTCTGAATATAGCAAAAAGCGCGAGGGAGGCCTCGAGAGAGGTCGCGAGGCTCGCTACATCTATAAAGAATAACGCCCTTCTCGCCATGGCCGAAGCAATCGAGAAAAACTCGGAGTTCCTTAAAAAAGAAAACTCAAAGGACTTGAAGGCGGCCGAAAAAAAAGGCCTTCAAAAGGCCATGTTAGAGAGGCTTTGCTTAAATGATAAGACGATAAAATCAATGGCAGGCGGGCTTAGGGAGGTTGCGGCCTTGCCTGACCCTGTCGGCGAGATAACAGGCATGAGGACGCGTCCTAACGGGCTCAGGGTAGGCAGGATGCGCATACCCCTCGGCGTCATAGGCATAATCTACGAGTCAAGGCCTAACGTAACCGCGGACAGCGCCGGGCTTTGCCTCAAATCAGGCAACGCCGTAATACTTAGGGGAGGCTCTGAGGCAATAAACTCTAACCTTGCGATTTTAAAGGTTTTATCAGGTGCCTGTAAAACTGCGGGCGTGCCTGAAAAAGCAATACAGGTCATACCAGTTGTCGAGCGCGAGGCCATACTCGAACTCTTAAAACTTGAGGAATACGTTGACCTTATAATCCCGCGCGGCGGCGAGGGGCTCATAAGGTTTGTCGTCGAGCACTCGAAGATTCCCGTGATAAAGCATTATAAGGGCGTGTGCCACGTGTTCGTTGACGAGAGCGCGACTCTGGGTATGGCCGAGAAAATCGCTTTTAACGCCAAGGTACAGAGGCCGGGTGTTTGCAATGCCATGGAAACCCTCCTTGTGCATGAAAACATAGCAAAGGAATTCCTGCCGAGGATACATAAGCAATATAAGGCCGCCGGAGTAGAGATGAGGGGATGTCAGAATACGCGGCGCATCTTGAAAGACGTAAAAGAGGCTAACGAGGAGGACTGGAGCGCCGAGTATCTTGACTTGATAGTTTCGATAAAGGTTGTCGCGGGGTTTGACGACGCGGTCCGGCACATAGAAAAATACGGCTCGCTACACACGGAATCCATTGTTACATCCGATTACTCCAACGCCATGAGGTTCGTGAACGAGGTGAACTCTTCGACCGTGCTCGTGAACGCCTCCACCCGTTTCAGCGACGGAGGGGAACTCGGCCTCGGCGCCGAGATAGGCATATCCACGAGCAAAATCCACGCCTTCGGCCCCATGGGACTCGAAGAACTCACCACCAAAAAATTCATCGTTTTCGGCCAAGGCCAGATAAGGGAGTAGAAATGTCCTTTATGGCCGCTTTAACCACGGTATCCGCAGTAGCGCGATATAATGAATGAATGGGTCTGGCCGGGCAACGAAAATTAAAACATTTAGGTTGCAGAGCCTGCCCCCGCAATCGGGGTACCCATGCGAAGCATGGGTCGCGGGGGCTCAGCCCTGCAACTTTTTGACTTTTCAGGGAAATCTTGCTATATTCTAATCGGTGATTAAGATTGATTCGTCTTTGCTTGCCTGTTGCATGTCATCGGTAAAAATAAAACGTTTTTTACCGTCAACCGATATAAGGAGAATCTTGCCATGAGCGTAAAAGGACGCATCAAAGACATAGCTCTCGTGGACATACTTCAGATACTCCATGCCGAGGGAAAGACCGTCGGGGTGCATCTCGGAAGCGAGAACGGCTACGGCAAGGTCTATCTTAAAAACGGCAATATCGTGCACGCCAATTACCGCGACCATACAGGCCGCCAAGCCCTTACGCAACTCTTTGAATGGAAGGAAGGCGACTTCGACGTCGAGCCCGGCGATACGCCGGCTATGGAGACCATCGAAGGCGACTTCGACGCCATAATAAAGGAGTGCGTCAAGAAGGAGCCGGGCGGGGAGAACGGCCGAATCGAGCCTAAAAAGCAGGAAGACATGGAATCGCTTACCCTGATTAACAGGTTGATAGAGAACGGGATTATCGAAAAGACCGGCTGATTAAGAGGTTACTCCCTTTTACTTTGACAGGCGGGACGCTCCGATGTTTCAATACGGAGCGCCCCGTATCCAAAGGTATCGGGACGCCTGTCCTACCGTAAAAGGGGCCGGGTACCCCGGCAAAGCATTGCAACGGGAAACGGGTTGATTATGACTATGGCTGTCAAAAACGTGGCGATACTCGGGGCAAATAAGGATGGATTGAGTCTGCTTCCGGTTCTTTTGAAGGACCCGGCCACGCGTCTCGCCATAATAGCCGACCCGAACCCCGACGCCATGCTTTTCAAACTCGGAGAACTCGGCTACCAATTGTCCCCGCGCTTCCATACCCACGTTACCAATAACCTCGAAGACCTCAAAAAAGTTGCCGGACTCAATGTGATAATAAACGCCATACCCGGCCCTGTTACGGAAAAGATTATAGCGGAGCCGGAATTCAACGGCATGGAAAAGCTCTCGCCCCTTAGCGCGAAACTTCTCTGGGGCGTCAGGGTCGCCGCGACCGGCGAGGCCGGCAAGAAAGAGGGGGCGTTGAAGCACGGCGTTTTGCTCTCCTCGCTCCGCGAGATAGTGGACGCGGTGCGCCTTTCGAGGGACAGAAATGAACTCCTCTCCGACATATTGAATCTCGCCATCGAATCCACGAGGGCGGAAACCGGCTCAGTCATGATGCTCTCGAAGGAAGAGGGCGTTCTCCGGATGGAAATCGCGAAGGGCATGGACGAGGAGGTCGTCCGCAAGATTAAGGTCAAGCTCGGCGACGGCATAGCCGGAAAGGTCGCTAAGGACGGCAAGCCGCTTTTGCTTTCCGGCAAGGTGAAGGACGGCGATTTTTTCCATCTCTCGGACAGGAGGAAGGTGCAAAACGCCATAAGCGTTCCGCTTACGGTAGGGGGCGAGGTCATAGGGGTCGTGAACGTGAGTTCCTCGGAGGAGGGGCATTCCTTCACGCAGGACGATTTGAATTTTTTGGTGTCTCTGGCCGATCTTGCCGCCGAGGTGATACAAAGGGCGAGCGAATACGAGAGGCTCCGCGCGGACGCCGCCAAGTACGCCCTCTGGAAAGAACTTGAGTCCAGCATGGGCTCGGATAAGCCGCTAAATAAACGCCTTAACTCGGTTTGCAGAAAACTTTCGGAACTCGTGGACGGGCTTACCTGTTATATTTACGTTTACGACGAGGAGAGGGGCAAACTCGTTTTTAATTCCACGAGCCTCAAGAACCCGCCGGTCCTCGGATGTTTGGTCATGGAGCCGGGAGAGGGCATAGAAGGCTGGATGATAGGCGGCATGAAAGACGTGGTATTGGTGGATAGGGCGTCCGACGGAATGAAGAAAAGGGCGTTTATTTCGCTTCCCATGGTCGTCAAAGGCCGCCTTGCAGGAGTGTTCGCGGCGCATATAGTTTCGGCGCAAGGGTTGACGCAGTTCACGGAGTCGTTCCTGAAGGATATGGTCTCTCTCGTGGCGGACAGCGTATTCGAGCGTAAGAAGATAGAGGACGAACTCTTTCGCACGAGAAGGCTTTTTGCGGTGGACGAACTCGGGCTTGAGATATTCAGCCTAAAGGATTCCAAGAGGCTTCTTCCGGTGATAGTCTCGGCAACGGCCGAGGCGCTTAGCTGCGAGGGAGTTCTTTTGAGGGTGGACGAGCACGACACGGGCAAATTCCGCGACGTGGCGTCCTTCGGTCTGGACAATAAGAAGGTGAAAGACGTCTTTATGCCCATAGAGGAGGAGACGGTGCGCGAGGCGTTAAGGAAAAAGGCCGCGGTCGTGAGGGAGTTTTCCGAGGAGTCGAATCCTTACGTGAGGGGGGCTATTTCGTGCCCATTGATTCACGAAGGCAAGGTTAAAGGCATGCTGTCGTTTATGAATAAGCTCGAGAAAGGCACGCGGTATCCAAAGCCCTTTACCCATTCGGACAGCGAGGTTCTGTCGCGCCTCGTCGTTTATGTCGAAAAGGCCATGCCCAACATCATCGAGGCGTCCGCTAAAAAGGAGGAGTGGGGAATCTCTCCGCCGCAGTTATTTGAAAGAAGGGTGGAAGAGGAACTTAACCGCGCCAAGAGGGCCGGCAGAAAAATGGTTTTGGTCATGGCGCGCGCGGCCGGACTTAAGGGGCTCGAAACGTTTGCGAAGCAGGAATTGGTATGGAAGTTCGCCAATTGCATAAGGGATAACACGAGAAACTTCGACACTATGACGCTCCTTACCGAAGACACCGTGGGGATACTTTTCGTAGAGACCGACGATAGGGTGATGGACGCGCTTTACAGGTCTGTTGCCACGAGCGGGCTGCCGCAGTTGAGTAAAGGCGTGTATTACGGCCATGCCGTATATCCTGACGACGGAGCGACCTTTACCGAACTTTTCGCCAAGGCCTACTCTCTAACCAAGCCGGGCATGAGCGAGGTTTAGGGCGAGTGGGTAGGTATCGTTATAACTAATCTGTCATGCTGAACTCGTTTCAGCATCTCGTTTTTAGTGAGAGAATGATAAAGATAGACCCTGAAACAAGTTCAGGGTGACAAGGTTGGGTTATAGTCCTGTAGTCCTGTAGATTGGGTTAGCGCAGCGTAACCCAACAATCATCTCAGTCAAACAAGTTTTTCAAGACAAACCAGACGTTTTCCTTCCGTTCTTTAAGCCGCCTCATCGTATAAGGGAGCCAGTGCGTTCCGTAAGGCACGTAAACGCGCACCTTATAACCCTCATTAGCGAGCTTCGATTGAAGCGTTCTTTTTATCCCGAGAAGCATTTGGAATTCAAAGCGGTCTTTGGGTATCTTGTTTTCCGAGGCTATTTTTATTGCTTCGTTCACGAGTTTTTCGTCGTGCGTAGCTACGGCGGAATATACGCCCGACAAGAGAAGCCTTTTCATGATAATCGAAAAATTCCTGTCAACGTCTTTTTTTCCTGGAAACGCCATGTCCGGGCTTTCCTTGTAAGCGCCCTTCACGAGACGAACTGCGGCGTTTTCTTTTACGAGTTTTTCCACGTCCGCCTCGCTCCTGTATAAATAGCTCTGTAAGGCAATGCCTGTTTCCGGGTATTCGGCGTGGAGTTTCGAAAATATGGAGAGAGTATTTTCCGTGTGCTTCGAGCCTTCCATGTCGAACCAGACGAAGTTTTTGAGGCCAAAGGCTTTTTTTATTATTGACTCGGCGTTTTTTTCAGCGACTGCCCTTGAAATCTTGAGGCCGAGGTGAGTGAGTTTAAAGGAGATATTGGCGTCTAATCGTCCAATTTGTATCTCTTCGAGAAGACGCGCGTATTCTTCCACCCCTTTGGCGGCTTCTCTTTCGTCGTCCACCTCTTCGCCAAGATTGTCCACTGTGGCGGAGATCCCATTGGCGTTAAGGTGTTTTACGATGTTTACGGCATCTTCTATCTTCTCGCCCGCTATGTAGCGTTTGGCGAGGTAAGCAAGGATGCGGCTCATTTTTCCCTCTCCCCGCACCGCCCTATGGGGCGGGTACCCAGGAGAGGAGAAAAAGACAAAGGTATCTTTTTATCCCCTCTCCCCACAGGGGAGAGGGTAGGGTGAGGGGGGGTATTGAAATGTTCTCTCATGAAGTTTTTTATCAGGGCTTCAAGTCCCGGTCTTTGCATATCCCTTATGCCGTAGCGCACTCTGACAACGGGTTTATTCAGTTTCATGAACCTGCCGAGGTTTATCGGGGTGGCTACGAGCACGGCGTCGGCCGCTGCCCTGTTAATCGTAGTTTCGAGTTCCTTTATCTGGAGTTTATTGTAGCCCATGGCGGGAAGAAGATTTTTAAGGCCGCTGTATTTAAGGAGCGTTTTTTTAATCGTTCCCTGCGCGTAAGGCAAAGGGTCGATTGGAAGCGCCTTTATCGCCCTTGCCGCGATTATTCCGGCCCCGTACGTCATCCCTCCGTGGGTGAGAGTGGGGCCGTCTTCCACGACGAGGATTTTTTTGCCTTTGAGTTCTTTGCCGTTTTCAATAGTTATGTCCGAAGACGTAAGGATAATCCGCGCCTTTGGATTAAGGAATCTTATGTTTTTTCGGACGGTTTTTATATCCGCTTTTGATGCGTCTTTTGCCTTGTTTATGACTACGCAGTCGGCGCGCCTTACGTTTTGCTCGCCATGATAATACATGAGTTCGTGTCCGGCTCGCAATGGGTCTGCAACGACTATTTCAAGGGAGGGCTTTATGAATGGCGTGTCGTTATTCCCTCCGTCCCATATTATTACGTCGCCTTCCTTCTCGGCCGAGTTGAGTATGGATTCGTAGTCAACCCCGGCGAAGACCGTTATGCCGGCCTCTATAAGATGTTCGTATTCCTCCGTCTCTTCTATGGTGGTTTTGGCGCGAGCCATGTCCTCCGCGATTTTAAAGCGCTGGAGTTTTTGTTTTTTCAGGTCGCCGTAAGGCATGGGGTGGCGTATGACGACGGGCGTTTTGCCGCACTTCTTTATGACGCCCGCGATGAACCGCGTTATCGCGCTCTTGCCGCAGCCGGTTCTGACTGCGGAAACGGAGATGACGGGCTTTTTTGATTTGAGCATTGTTTTTTCCGCGCCGAGCAGGAGAAAGTCCGCTCCGAGCGAAGTCGCAAGCGACGCCTTATGCATGACGTATTCGTGTGATACGTCGCTGTAAGAAAAAACCACCATGTCAATAGAGTGTTTTTTGATGAGTTCAAGGAGTTTTTCCTCCGGATATATGGGTATGCCCTTTGGGTAGAGTTTTCCCGAAAGTTCCGGAGGGTACGTTCTGTTTTCTATGAAGGGTATCTGTGCGGCGGTAAAGGCGACTACCTTGGAGGAGGGGTCGCGTTTGAAGAGGACGTTAAAGTTGTGAAAATCCCTTCCCCCCGCGCCCATTATGACGATGTTTTTTCTCTTCATTGGGGAACGCCTTATGTCTATTAATTATTTTAAAAAAAAGTAGGGCGCAAATTTTTTTCGTAGGGCAGGGCGGGGTACCCACCCCGAAGGGGAAGGGTCGTCCCTGCGTAAAAACCGCAACCCTAAAGAGCCTGCCCCCGCAATCGGGGTACTCATGCGAAGCATGGGTCGCGGGGGGTTGCCCTACAAGAAATAGAACGCCTTATGTCTCGGATTTAAGCGCCTTTTCGAATATGCCGAGGGCGGCGTCCATCTCCCTCATTGTTACCGTGAGAGGCGGCATGAAGCGCAAGACGTTTTTATGCAGTCCGCACTCTATGACTATGAGCCCTTTTTTTTCGCAAGCTCGCATTATTTTTTTAAGCAGCGCGGCGTCGGGTTTTTTGTCCTTTTTTACGAACTCTATTCCTATCATCAAGCCGAGTCCTCTTACGTCCCCGATTGAAGGATATTTCTTTTGCAGCAGGCGAAGCCTTTTCATGGCGTAGGCGCCGAGTTTTTTAGCGTTCTCCGGGAGGCCTTGTTTTTCCATTACGTCTATCGTGGCTATGGCGGCGGCGCACGAAACAGGATTCCCGCCGAAGGTGGTGCCGTGCGCGCCGGGAGGCCACTTCGTCATGAGGTCTTTTCTTCCTATCACCGCGCTCAAGGGAAATCCGGAGGCTATGCCCTTGCCGACCGCCATGACGTCGGGTATTACGCCAAAGTGTTCGGATGCGAACCATTTTCCGGTTCTTCCGAACCCGCTTTGCACCTCGTCGGCGACGAGAAGTATGCCGTAGCGTTTCGTAAGCTCCCTCAGTTTTTTTACGTAGCGTAGAGGAGGCACGACGTAACCGCCTTCGCCGAGCACCGGCTCCATGACAACGCAAGCCACCTCTTCCGGGCTGACAAAATGCTCGAGCGCGCTTTCAAGAATTCCGAAACATTCGATGGAGCAGGACTCCGGCCTTTGCCCCACGGGGCATCTGTAACAGTAAGGATACGGGACGTGGTACACGGACGGAAGGAGAGGGTGATAGCGTTTTCTGTATTTGACGTTGGAAGACGTGAGGGAGAGGGCGCCGAAAGTTCTTCCGTGGAATCCCCCTGTAAAGGCTATCATAGCGGGTCTTTTCGTGACGAAGCGGCAGAGTTTGATTGCCCCCTCTATTGCTTCCGCGCCGCTATTGGAAAAGAAAAACATGTCAAGCCCCTTCGGCGTCTTTTTCTTGAGCCGAAGGGCGAGTTCGACTATTGAGTCGTACCGGAATATGCATCCTGAGTGGATGAATCTTTCGGTTTGCTCTTTCGCGGCTTTTACCACGGACGGGTGATTGTGGCCGATATTCACCGTCGCGAGGCCGGAGGAGAAATCCATGTAGCGTTTTCCGTCAGTTCCCTCGACGTAAATGCCGCCGGCCTTTTTGACTACGATGTCGGTATGGACGACGAGGGCAGGGGCGAGAAGCCCCTTAGCCATTTCGATTGTTTTGTTTTTCATTAGGACGAGATCCTTTTGCGCTGAAGCTCAGTCCTGCGCAATGAGTTCCGGCTCGCAGAGAAGCGAATCGTAAGGCGCAAGCCTTCCGCATTTTCTGCACACGTACTCGAGGGAATTCAGCATTGGCTTGCACACGTGCCGAAGGTTCGTCGTCTCTTTTTTGCAGAAGTCGCATTTTATGGAGCCGACCTCCTTATTGGGGTGGCAGAGGTGTCCTCTTCCGCTCGCCTGCTTCTTGCATTTGGGGCATTCGAAGGTTTTTACGTATTCGGTCATTGATTTGCTCCTTATAGAAGGTTTTTGTTTTTCGTAGCTCAGGGCTTTAGCCCTGA
>JBAQMW010000118.1:0-6188 GCA_049303155.1 Thermodesulfobacteriota bacterium
TTTTAAAACTCGACGAAGAAAAAGGCGCAACCCTCGCCATAGACATAGGCACCAACAGCGAGATAATGCTCTCGACGCGGGAAGGGCTCGTTACGACGTCGGCGGCCTCAGGCCCGGCCTTCGAAGGAGGGAACATAACCTTCGGCATGACTGCGGGCCGCGGCGCCATAGAGGACGTTACGATAAAAGGGGACGACGTAAAGGTAAGCTCGATAGGGAACGCCGTTCCGGTCGGGATATGCGGCTCCGGAATCGTTTCCGTGATGGCGGAACTCTTGAAAAGCGGAATCATGGATTCTACTGGCCGCATAAAATCCAAAGGCGAGATACCTACGAACCTCGCGTGCAGGATTAAGGAAGGCTCCTCGGGCAACGGCTTCATCCTGTTCAAAGGGGCAAAAGCCGAGATTATCGTATCACAGGACGACGTAAGGGCCTTCCAAGTGGCGAAGGCCGCGATAAGGGCGGGCATGGAGGTTCTTTTCGAAAGAGCGAAGGTTGCGCCCGACAAGATCGAAAAGGTGTTGGTAGCCGGGGCGTTCGGAAGCAAACTTAAAAAAGACTCGCTCGAAACAATCGGCCTCTTCGACAGGGAATGGAACGAAAAGATAGAGGTATCCGGAGACGCGGCGCTCGAAGGGGCGAAGATGGCGCTACTGTCGGATGAATCCAAAAAAAAGGCCGAGGGCATAGCGGCCTCCGCGAAATACGTGCCTCTTTCCGGCAGCAGGCTTTTTGAAAAACGATTCATAGAGAACATGAACTTCTCGTAAGGAAAGGCGAGCCATGAAGAAAATACACCGCGCCATAATAAGCGTAACCGACAAAAAAGGAGTAGCCGAGTTCGTGAAAGGGCTCAGCGCCATGGGGGTTGAGATAATCTCGACCGGCGGCACGGCGGACATCCTTAAAAAAGAAGGCGTAAACGTAATACCCATATCCTCTTACACAGGCTCCCCTGAGATGTTAGACGGAAGGGTAAAGACGCTTCACCCTAAAATCCACGGCGGCATACTCGGCATGAGGGAAAACCCGTCTCACTTGAAGCAGATGGAGGCTTACGGCATACCTCCGATAGACATGGTGGTCGTGAACCTCTACGCGTTCGAGGAAACGATAAAGAGCGGCAGGCCGTTCGTTGACGCGGTCGAAAACATAGACATCGGCGGCCCTACGATGATAAGGGCCGCGGCTAAAAACTTCAAGGACGTCGCCTGCGTAACCGACCCGGAAGACTACGCCTTGATAACGGCAGAGATGAAAAAAACAGGCGGCTCTCTTTCCGTTGAGACACGTTTTCGCCTCGCGAAAAAGGCCTTTGAACTGACCGCCCGCTACGACGGCGCTATAGCCAACTGGCTCGGAGCGTTCTCGAAGGAGCCCGGCAAAAAAGACTCTGATTTCCCGGCGGCCTTCTCCTTCCAATTCGAAAAAATACAGGACTTGAGATACGGCGAAAACCCGCATCAGAAGGCGGCCTTCTACTCGACGCGCCCCCTCGCGCCCGGCACGCTTTCCTCCGCGAAGCAGATTCAGGGCAAGGAACTTTCTTTCAACAACATCCTCGATCTTAACGCGGCCCTTGAAATATCAAGGGAGTTCCATGAGCCGGCCTGCGTGATAATAAAACACAATAACCCCTGCGGCGCGGCCATGTCAAAGGAAGGGCTTGAAAAGGCCTACGAACTCGCCCTCGCCTGCGACCCGGTATCGGCCTTCGGCGGCATAGTCGGCTTTAACGGAAGGGTAACGAAAGCATTAGCCGAAAAACTTGCCGACATATTCCTCGAGGCCGTAATAGCGCCGTCTTTCGACAAAGGCGCGATCGAGGCGTTCGAAAAAAAGAAAAACCTCCGCGTAATGGCGGCAGGGGAAGAGACCCGTCCTTCGCTTATCGAGTCGCCCTTTGAGATCAAAAGGGTTTCGGGCGGGGTTTTAATTCAAACGATTGACAGAGAAAGCGCCTCTGACCTTAAATGCGTCACCAAGAGGGCTCCGACGGACGGGGAACTCACGGACCTCCTTTTCGCGTGGAACGTCGCGAAGCACGTTAAAAGCAACGCCATAATATTCGCGAAAGCGGGGCAAACCCTTGGCATAGGCGCGGGGCAGATGTCCCGCATAGACTCGACCAAACTCGCATCCATGAAGGCCAAGGACGTCGGGTTCGACTTAAAGGGGAGCGTCCTCGCCTCGGACGCCTTCTTCCCGTTCAGGGATAACGTGGACTTAGCTTCGCAAAACGGCATCACCGCCATTATCCAGCCCGGCGGCTCGATAAGGGACGAAGAGGTCGTTAAGGCCGCGGACGAGCACGATATAGCCATGGTCTTTACGGGGATAAGGCACTTCAGGCATTAAATTCAGCGTCATTGCGAGTCCGTCCGCCAATAATAATGGCGGACGGACGAAACAATCTCTACGCCACACGTCAAAGCGACTGTAAAATTTTAACGGCATAAAAAGGGAAATAGTGAAGATACTCATAATAGGTTCAGGCGGCAGGGAACACGCCCTCGCGTGGAAGATATCCAAGAGCCCTCTCGTGGAAAAGATATTCATCGCTCCGGGCAACGCAGGAACGCTCGAGCACGGCGAGAACGTGGCGATAAAGGCGGACGATATCGAAGGCCTTAAGGCCTTCGCCTTAAAAGAGCGTATCGGCCTCACAGTGGTTGGGCCGGAGGTTCCCCTCACCCTCGGAATAGTAGACGAATTTGAAATGGCGGGACTTAAGATATTCGGCCCCTCGAAAAAGGCCGCTGAGATAGAGGGGAGCAAGGTCTTTTCAAAAGAACTCATGAAAAAATACGGCCTCTCCACCGCAACATACAAAACTTTTTCAAATCCAGATGAAGCGACGGAATACGCGAAAAAAGAGACACACCCTCTGGTTATAAAGGCCGACGGCCTTGCCGCAGGAAAAGGGGTCATAATCTCGCAAAACCCCGAAGAAACCGTTGCCGCGATAAGGAGTATAAGCAAAGACTTCGGGGACGCCGGAAAAAGAATAATAATAGAAGAATTTCTAAGAGGCGAAGAGGCCTCATTCCTCGTGATAACGGACGGAAAAACCATCCTTCCTCTGGCCTCGGCCCAAGACCATAAAACCGTTTTCGACAACGACTTGGGGCCGAATACCGGCGGCATGGGAGCCTATTCGCCGGCCCCGGTCATAACAAAAGAACTTGAAAAAAAAATACTTTCCTCTATAATGCTCCCCACGATAGAGGCCATGGAAAAAGAGGGTCGTCCTTACAAGGGGGTGCTTTACGCCGGGCTTATGATAACGGACAAAGGGCCGAAGGTTTTGGAATTCAACGCCAGATTCGGAGACCCCGAGACCCAGCCCATACTCGCGCGCCTCAAAACAGACCTCGTCCCCGTCATGCTCGCGGCCATAGAGGGCACGCTCGACAAGATAAAACTCGAATGGGACTCGCGTGCCTCCGTATGCGTAGTGATGGTTGCCAAGGGATACCCGGGAAGCTACGAAAAGGGTAAAGAGATTATCGGACTCATTGATGCCGGCAAAACCGAGGACGCCTTTATATTTCACGCCGGGACAGCGGTAAAAAACAACAAGACAATAACGGACGGCGGAAGGGTTTTGGGAGTAACGGCATTGGGCAGCGACATAAAATCAGCCGTGGATAAGGCTTACTCGGCAGCGGGAAAAATCAACTTCGACGGGGCGCATTACAGAAAAGACATAGGGAAGAAGGCTTTAAAACAACTTTCTTAAGGAGGCTTTTTATGGCAAAACCCGTTGTAACGATAGTGATGGGAAGCGACTCCGACCTCGCGGTCATGGACGAGGCGGCGAAGGTGTTGGAACTTTTCGACGTCCCGTACGAGATGACTGTGTCCTCGGCGCACAGGGCGCCGGACAGGACATTGAATATTGCCGAGACGGCGGAAAAAAGAGGAATAAAGGTAATCATCGCCGGGGCCGGGCACGCGGCGCATCTCGCGGGATTCATCGCGGCAAAGACGACCCTTCCGGTTATAGGAGTGCCGATAGATTCGAGCGCGCTTAAGGGACTGGACTCCCTTCTCTCGACCGTGCAGATGCCGGCGGGAGTGCCGGTGGCGACTGTTTCCATAGGAAAACCCGGCGCGAAGAACGCGGCCATACTCGCGGCACAGATACTTTCCTTAAGCGACAAAAAACTTTGCGCAAGGCTCAAGGAGTTCAAAAAGGCGGAGGCTGAAAAGGTGGAAGAAAAGGCGAGGAAAATCTCCGCAATAAAGAGGTAACCCGGGCCGGACTTGAAAACAGGCGGCAAAAAACCCCTCATATTGCTTGCGGGCGGCGACTTCGCGCCCGCTGTCATGGCCTTAAGGCGCGGCGGGATAGTCGCTTACCCGACCGAGACCTTCTACGGCTTAGGCGTTAACGCGTTAAATCCAAAGGCAGTCGAAAAACTCTTCGTGATAAAAGGCCGTCCGCCGGAAAAGCCAATAACGCTTATAATAAAAGACCGGAAGGAATTGAAAGGCATAACGCCGGAAGTTCCGGCCGATGCAAGTCTTCTCATTGACCGTTACTGGCCCGGCCCTCTTACCTTGGTATTAAAGGCCTCAAAAGAAATCCCTTTGCTCGTTACGGCGGGAACAGGCACAATCGGGGCAAGGGTTTCCTCCAATCCGACGGCGCAAAGGCTCGCTTTTGAATTCGGCTCTCCCATAACCGCAACGAGCGCGAACCCGTCGACGCAACCCCCGGCAAAAGACGCCGCCACTTGCGTGGAGTACTTTAACGGCACAATTGACGTCGTGATAGACGGCGGAACCCTTGGCGCAGAAAAAGGCTCCACCATAGTGGACGCTACGGGAACGGAGATTAAGCTTATACGCGAAGGGGTCATACCGTTCGAAGAGATAGCCGGATTTTTAAGAACCCAAAAGTAAGAACGGAGGGAATATGAAAAGAATCATAAGGTATTTTTTCGAGGGACTCATGATACTCATCCCCATATTCGTCTCGGTGTACGTGGTCTTAACCGTCTTCAGAAAGATTGACGGCATATTCAGCTTTCCTTACCCCGGAATGGGCTTTGCCCTGACCATAGCGATTATCATATTGCTCGGGGCGCTCTCCAGCAACTTCCTGACGAAAAAACTCATCTCTTACGTCGAAGGCCTCTTCGCGCGGCTTCCTCTCGTTAAGATACTCTACGGCTCGATGAAAGACCTTATAGGGGCGTTCGTCGGAGACAAGAAAAGCTTCACCAAGCCGGTGCTCGTTACGGTAAGCACAGAAACCGGGGCAAAGGCCTTGGGCTTCGTAACGCGGGAGAGCCTCGAATCTCTCCGTCTTCCGGGACACGTCGCGGTATATCTCCCCCACTCCTATAACTTCTCGGGAGCGCTTTTCGTGTATCCGAAAAACATGGTAGAGCCTGTGGTTGCGGACAGTTCGGAATTCATGGCGTTCATCGTATCGGGCGGAGTTTCCGGTTCGATAGAGGCGAAAAAACAACCTGCCCGCGCGTAACGGTTCCGTCCGGCGTTAGGCGCCCCGATGCCTTTGGATACGTATACGCATCACGGCCTTTATCGCCCCGCCTGCCTTGAAAAACCGGCGTGTCTCTGATACGATAAATTCATGATAGAAGAAGAAGGCGTGATTTTAGAGATTAAAGACGGCACGGCGATCGTCAAGGCGCAGAGGACGACAAGTTGCGACAAGTGCGCGACCAAGGCCGTTTGCCACGGGGTAAGCGAAACCGACATGGTGGTAGAGGCCCTTAATCCCATTAACGCCAAGGTCGGGGACCGCGTCTATATCTCAATAGGCGCCGGCACCGTCATAAAGGCCGGGGCTCTCATATACCTCTTCCCTCTCGTCGCATTCATATTCGGCGCGGTCGTTGCTCAGGCTTGGTCGGAACGAATAGTCCCGCACTGGAACAAAGACTTCGTTTCCGCCGGAGCCGGGTTCATCCTTCTTGCCCTCACCTATGCCGCTCTTTCGTTTTACGGCAATACCGCCAAGACGAAAAAAAACTACATGCCGATAATCCTTCGCGTGGTTTAAAGGAAACCCTTGTCAATAAAAATCATCTGCCAGAATAAAAAGGCCTATTTCGACTACTTCATAGAAGAGAGATATGAGGCGGGAATAGTCCTTACGGGCGGCGAGGTGAAATCCCTCCGGCTCGGCAGGGCGCAGCTTAAAGACA
>JBAQMW010000119.1:0-4884 GCA_049303155.1 Thermodesulfobacteriota bacterium
CCCCTCACCTCAGTCCTCTCCCCGTCGGGGAGAGGAGGCAAAGGCAAAAGGGGAGAATATTCTTCCGCTTTTTTCTCTATCTTTTTCTCCCCCTTTACTAAAAGGCCTGGTTCCCCGACCGAAGCAATCTCATGCTTTCCGCATAAAGAACGGGATTGCTTCGTCCGCCAATAATAGGGTTGATGTCTTTACGTAACTCAACCCTTCAGGGTTGATATATCAAGGCTAAAGCCTTGAGTTACGTATTCCCTCACCCCTTCGACTTCGCTCAGGACAGGCAGGCCGCGGGAATAACAAAGGAGACAAAGGTAAAAATGGCGGACTCGCAATCCCATCTTTACTCCATTCCATACTTGCTCAATTTATGCCTAAGAGACCTGAATGTTATACCGAGCAATTCCGCGGCTTTTTTCTTGACTCCGCCCGTCTTTTTCAGCGCGTCAAGCATCATGACCTTCTCTAAATCCGATACGGTCTTTTCCAAATCCATTCCTCCGTCAGGAACCCCAACTTGTTCCCCGGTAACAGACACGGCAGAGACGCATGCGTTTCTTATATTATCAGGAAGGCTCTCTTTCAAAATATATTCCTTCGTCTCGACCGCCACCGCCCTCTCTATCGCGTTTTCAAGCTCTCTCACGTTGCCGGGGTATCCATAATCCAGAAGACACTTAAGCGCTTCCTCTGATACGCCCTTTATAACGGCGTCCTTCCGTAACTCCGCGGAATATTTAGCGACGAAATGCCTCGCTATTTGCGGAATGTCATCCTTCCTTTCGCGAAGAGGCGGCATCTCGACGCGTATGACATTAAGCCTGAAAAACAGGTCTTCCCTGAATCTGCCCGCCTTGACTTCGTCCTCTATGACTTTATTCGTGGCGGCTATGATACGGATGTCAAGTTGCGTGTCCGTTGTGCCGCCTACCCGCCTTACGGTCTTTTCCTGTATGAACCTCAAAAACTTCACCTGAAGATCCCGCGGCAGTTCCGTCACCTCGTCCAAAAAGAGCGTTCCTCCGTCCGCCATCTCGACGAGCCCCGGTTTATTGACGACCGCGCCGGTAAAAGCCCCTTTTACGTGCCCGAAGAGTTCGCTTTCGATAAGATTCTCGGGAATGGCGCCGCAGTTTATGGCCACAAAAGACCCGGCCTTTCTCTCGCTTTCGTTGTGTATGGCGCGCGCCGCCAATTCCTTTCCCGTGCCGCTCTCCCCGCTTATCAGCACGTTGGCTTTAACGGAGGCGATGCTCTTTATGAAGGCGTATATCTCAAGCATCCGCGAGCTTCCGCCGATTAAGTTCCCGAAACCGTACCGGCTCTCGAAATCCTTCTTCAGAAGGATATTCTCTTTTTCGAGCCTTTTCCACTCGAGCGCCCTCTTTATGTGTATCTTTATGTCCTCGACGTTAAAGGGCTTTATGAAGTAGTCGTATGCCCCTGACTTCATGGCCTCGACCGCGTTGTCAACCGAGGCGTAAGCAGTTACCATTATGACGGTAACGTCGGGATTTATGTCCTTCACGGCCTTCAAGAGCTTCAGCCCTCCCATGCCGGGCATCTTCATGTCCGCCATCACGAGGTCGCAGGTATTTTCCTTGAAATATTCAAGCGCGGCCTCGCCGGAGGGAAAGGCCTCCACCGAATAACCCTCCCTCCCGAGCATAATGGAGAGAAACTCCCTCATGCTTTTTTCGTCGTCAACCACGAGTATTTTGTATTTTTTCATAAGTTTAAACCGCCTTTTTTAAAAATGGGGCTTCCCATTTGCCCCTACCCTCGCCAGAGAACACGCCCGAATGACGGGTTTGAGGAAAGGAATAAAAAATGCCTGCCTCTTTGTCTTTACCTTCTCTCCCCTTTGGGGAGAGGATTGAGGTGAGGGGTCTTTAGTCATCTTTTATTTGCCCTTCGTCCCCCTCACCCTGCCCTCTCCCCCTTGGGGAGAGGAAAAAAAACAAACAAAACGGATTCCGCATCATTCCTGCGCCCCCTCTTCGGACGACAAAGGAAGCGTTACGCGAAACGTAGCGCCTTTGCCGGAGTCGCTTTTTACGGTTATCGTGCCGCCGTGATTTTCTATAATCCTGTGCGCAAGCGAAAGCCCCAGCCCTGTGCCGGAATCCTTGGTTGAAAAAAACGGGTCAAACACCCTTCCGATATCTTCCGGCTTGATGCCCTCTCCCGTGTCGGAGACGTCTATCTCGACCGCGTCCGGCGCCTTAAGCGGACGAAGCAAAGACACCGCAGGCCTATTGAGTAAAAGCGCGGCGGACGGCCTTGCCTCCGCTACGCGCGAACTTACCGTAAGCGCACCGCCTTCCGGCATGGCGCTTACGGCGTTAAGAAACAGGTTCCAGAAGACCTGCACTATCTGCCGCCTGTTACCCTCCACAAAAATAGGCCCGTGAATCCTGTTCTCGACTTTTATGCGGCCGCCGACGTCGGGATTATTGCAAAGAACGTCAAGAGTTTCTCTTATCGCCTCCGAGAGGTCGAACCACTGGTTTTTTTCCCTTGCCGGCTTGGCAAAAAGCAAAAAATCCGTAATCAGAGAATTAAGACGCTCGGTCTCCCTCAAAACTATCTCCATGAGATTGGATTTATCGCCCGTAAGCGCGAGGTCTTGCCTTAAAACCTGCACCGAGCCGCTTATGGAAGCGAGAGGGTTTCTTATTTCGTGGGCTATTGCGGCTGAAAGCTCCCCCAAGGCCTTGAGCCTGTCGTCGCGGCGCAGTTGCTCTTCCAAGGCCTTAAGCCTCGTAAGGTCTTGGAATATGACTATGCTCATCATGTCCCCGCCTTTGCCGGGAGAAATCGTGAAGCCGAGCGTCAGGTCCTTGCCTTCCTTGGATCGAAAGGTCCTCTCGTTCCTCGTAACGTCGCCGGAAATCCGCAAAACCCGGTCGAAAATGCCCGGGAATACCTCGTCCGCGTTCTTATAATACACGTCTTTCAAGGCATAGCCCGTAATGCCTGTTGCGGCGAGGTTGAAGCTCGTTATCCTCAATTTTTCGTCCAGAGTCATTATGCCGCTCGTTATGTTGTCTATTATGAGGCGATTCAACGTCTCCAGCCTTCCGTAATCTATCTCCTTTTCTTCGAGTTCCTTTTCCATAGTAAGCGTCCTGCCGGCCAAGTATCCGGTCAGGTATGCCACGGTAAAAAACCCGAGCGCGTTTATGGAGATGGTCGTGGCCACGTTCTCCCATAACATTTCAAAGGATGGATTTACGAGCCTGAAGCCGATTGGCAGCATCTTATGAAAATCCAGGCTTAAAAGAGAGATGAACGCTATGGTGGCGAGCGAGGCGGAGAAATAACCGCCCCTTTTGCCGAGTATCGCCGCGCTTCCTATGACGGAAAGATGATAAAGTATGGAGAGATAACTGTCGATGCCGCCCGTCGCGTAAACTATGACGGTTATCACGGCTATGTCAACGGCTGACTGGACATAGGCGAAGAAAACGAGCCGCTTTAGCCTCATTATTACTGCGGCGTATAATATGGTAAGAAAACCGATGACTGCGGCGATTGCGTAAAGCGGGTATATGGAAAGGACTTTCTGCGAGCCGTGGAGCTGAAACCACGTGGCAGCGGCCAAAAACGCGAAGGCCACCACCACCCTTAAAATCATCAACGCAAGGAGTTTAGCGCGAAGCGAATGCTCGATTTTTACGGCCATCTTCCCTTATGCGCCGACTGCTCCGGCAAGCGAGAATATCGGAAGATAAAGAGCGATAACCAATCCTCCTACCACCACTCCCAAAAAAGCCATGAGCATGGGCTCTATGAGCGCGGTTAAAGTGCCCACCGCGGCGTCCACCTCGTCCTCGTAGAAATCCGCTATCTTAGAGAGCATGGTATCGAGCGCGCCGGTGGTTTCTCCGACCGTAATCATCTGCGTAACCATGCCGGGGAAGACTTTGGTCTGGGCGAGAGGTTCGGAAAGGGTTTTTCCTTCGCTCAGGCTCGTCCTTGCCTTCATGATGGCGGCTTCGATAACCACGTTGCCGGCGGTTTTGGCCACTATCTCAAGGGCTTCGAGTATGGGCACCCCGCTTGAAAGCATGGTGCCGAGAGTCCTCGTGAACCTCGCTACGGCCGTCTTTCTTAATATATCCCCCACGACCGGCATCTTGAGGAATAAGCCGTCCATGACCCTTCTGCCGCCTGTCGTGGCGTAATACTTCTTCAGCCCGACGAATATCCCGACAACCGTTCCTATGATTAAGTACCAATAATTCTTAATGGCATTACTCATACCAACGACCATCTGCGTCGGCACAGGAAGGGCCTTGCCGAACCCCGCGAACATGCCCTCGAATATGGGAACGACGAATACCAAAAGACCCGTTACTATGACAATGGCTATGATTATGACGACGACCGGATAGGTAAGCGCGCCCTTTACCTCTCCCTTTAATTTTTCGGACTTTTCCATGAATCCCGACAGCCTGTTCAATATGGTATCGAGTATGCCGCCCACCTCTCCGGCGGCCACGAGGTTCACGAAAAGCTGGTCAAACACCTTCGGGTGTTTACTTAAAGCGTCGGCTAATGTCGTTCCGCCCTCGACGCTCTGTTTGACCTCTAAAAGGGTTTTCTTGAATAATGGATTTTCCTGCTGGCTCGAGAGAATGTCGAGGCACTGCACGAGCGGAAGCCCGGCGTCTATCATTGTGGCGAACTGCCTCGTGAATATGACAATCTCGCGCGTGGCGACCGAGCCGCCGAAACCGGGTATTTGTATATTGAACCCGCCCTTTTTCTCGGCCAATGTCGAGGGGATTATCTGCTGGCGGCGCAGCATGGCGGTAGCGTCGGCGAGGTTCGGCGCGTTTATCTCGCCCTTTGCCGGCTGCCCGCTTATTGTCTTGCCTATGT
>JBAQMW010000120.1:0-5187 GCA_049303155.1 Thermodesulfobacteriota bacterium
GTGCATCTCGCGACGGGCTTTCAGAATCTTATTTACGAGAGCAAGGCATTTCCGGCTTCACTCAAAGAGGACATGTACTCTTATCTTAGAGATAAGTGCGCATCCGAGAAAAAAGAAGGCGAGACCGACGAGCAGTTCATCTACAAGACGAGGAAAAAGGCCTTTGGCCCGTTCAAGGAAAAAATATGGAACATGCCGGAGGAGAATAAAACAAGGCTTGGGGCGGAGTTAGAGGACAGGTTCGACCTCATCTTCAAGAAGCTTAACGCCGGAAATACCTTGGACGTCGCCAAGAAGTGGGTTCCTGAAGGAAAGTAGGCCGGGCTCAGGTTAAAAATACCGGCGTAGGACAGGCGTCTCGCTTGTCTTGAAAAGGTTTATATGGCCACTCAGTCATTGCGAGGGGTTTTATCCCGAAGCAATCTCATTTTTACTATTAACGGATTGCTTCGTCCGCCTTCGGCAGACTCGCAATGACACGCGTGGCGGTTTCCAATGCCCCTAATGCCCTTTAATTGGCATTCCAACGGATTTTATGTTAAAATATTTTGTTAAAAACTCTTTGAGAGGAGCAACACGGGAATGCTTCAGGCAACGCAGTTAAGGGTTGGAATGAAAATTCTTTTTAACGGGGAGCCCCATCTGGTGATGACGGTGCAGCACCACACGCCGGGCAACCTCCGGGGCATGGTCCACACCAAGCTGAGGAATTTAAAGAGCGGCAGGAGTATTGAGCATCGTTTCAGTTCGAGCGACAAGGCTGAGAGGGTGGCATTGGAGACGCACGAACTCGAATACATGTATTCAGGCGACGGACAGCACCACTTCATGAATACCGAGAACTACGAGCAGATAGCCATAGACGACGAATTCCTCGGCGACATGAAGTTTTATCTTCTTCCGAACATAAAGTTTGCGGTGGAGTACTACGAGGGCAGGCCTGTTGGCGTGACGCCTCCGAGGGTCATAGAGCTTAAGGTCGTGGATACCCAGCCGAACATGAGGGGCGCGACCGTAACCGCCTCGCAGAAGCCGGCGACGCTCGAAACCGGGCTTGTAGTGAACGTTCCGCAATTTATAGAGGTGGGCGAGGTTTTGAGGATAGACACCGAGGAAGGCAAATACGTGGAGCGGGCGAAGTAGGCAGGGCTCAGCCCTGCACCGGAAGTGCTTTAATTTGTCGTGACGCGTTATACGTAAAGAAATGTCATTGCGAGTCCGCCATTATTATCGGCGGACGAAGCAATCTCGTTTTTAACGCATCACGGCCGCATATAACGGTTTTTCATGGTGCCGTCCGAATTAACATGACACTCGAGGACGATATAAACTCTCTTCCCTCTTCTCCCGGCGTTTATATAATGAAGGGGGAGAGGGAAATCCTCTACATAGGCAAGGCAAAGAATATAAAGGCTCGCGTGAAGTCGTATTTCAGCAAGCACGACGGCAACGGGCGCTACGCTGTCAGATACCTCGCAGGAAGGGTAAGGCGGCTCGAATACATAGTAACGGCAAACGAAAAAGAGGCCCTAATCCTCGAGGACGTCTTATTAAAGAAGCACAAACCCCGCTACAATATCCGCCTTAAAGACGACAAGACCTACGTAAGCATAAAACTGACTGTCCAAGAAAAGTTCCCGCGCATATCAATCGTAAGGAGAATAAAAGACGACGGAGCCCGCTACTTCGGCCCTTACGCATCTTCGCGCGACGTCCGGGACGTAGTGAAGTTTTTGAGAAAACTCTTCCCTCTCTGCTCCTGCTCTTTGCACGAGTTCAGGAACAGGGTGCGTCCGTGCCTTGACTACCAGATAGGCGTATGCAGTGCGCCCTGCGTCTCGCTTATAAGCGAGGCGTCTTACGCGGAACTGGTTAGCGAGGCGGTATTATTTCTCGATGGGCGTAACCGCGAGGTTTTAGGGAGGCTTAAGAAAAAGATGCTTGAGGCCTCATGCCGCGAGGATTATGCGGAGGCCGCTAAATGGAGGGATAGGGCTGTTGCCATAGAAGGTATGCTCCTTGAGCAGAAGGTTGTCGGGCGGCCGGGCATTGATTCTGACGTGTTCGGGTTTTTAAGGCAAAATGGGGACGTCGTGATACAAATGCTTTTCGTGCGCGACGGAAGGATAACCGGCTCGAGGGATTTTTCTTTTCGTAAAGTCGAATTGCCTTCGGAAGAAGTCATGAGTTCTTTCCTCTCGCAGCTCTACGCGGCCGGGAGGTTTATTCCGGAGGAGGTGCTTCTGCCTTTTCCGGTTAACGACGGCAAAGCCCTCGCTTCGTTCTTGAGCGATAAAAAGGCCGGGGTACCCATCCGAAGGATGGGTCGGGCCGTCAAGGTTTACGTCCCGAAACGCGGGAGAAAAATGAGATTGGTTTTAATGGCGAAGGAGAACGCCGAAGCGGCGTTAAAAAGGCTGCTGCTCAAGGAAAAGGAAATGCCGCAGGGACTCAATGAGTTAAAGGCAAGGCTTCGGCTTCCGAACCTTCCTTCCGTCATCGAGGCCTTCGACATATCCAACCTCGAAGGAGACATGGCAATCGGGGCCATGGTTGTATTCGTTAACGCCGTTCCCGATAAGAGCCGGTACCGCTTATATAAGATACGTTTGACGGAAGGGCCGAACGACTACGCCATGATGCATGAGACTCTTTCAAGAAGATATAAGGATTCGTCCGCTCAGCCTGATTTGATACTCGTTGACGGCGGCAAGGGGCAGCTTTCGATTGCGCTCAAAGTATTGGACGGTATAGGGGCAAATACCCCTGTTGCGGCCATAGCGAAGGAAAAACTTATCCAAAGGCCGGGCGGAAAAGTGATTTCAAAGGGTGAAAGGGTATATCTCAAGGGCGCAAAGGACGCGGTTTTCCTAAAAGAGGGTTCATCGGGCGACCTGCTTTTAAGGCGCATAAGGGACGAGGCGCACAGGTTCGCGATAAGCCGCCATAGGAGGCTTCGCTCCGGCGCTTTTACCTCGATTCTCGAAACAATACCCGGCGTAGGGCCTAAGAAAAGGCTTGCGCTTTTCGAGACGTTCGGAGACCTTGAAGGCGTTAAAAACGCCTCTGTCCATGAGCTTACCCTGGTGCCGGGCATAACCGAAAATCTCGCGAACAACATCAAGAAAGAACTTTCCCTATAAAATATATATTTATATCAGGGCTAAAGCCCTGAGCTACGAAAAGCAGGGGAAAGAGGATTATTCTATTGATGCGTCTCCGCCCCATAGCGCCTCTTGCAATCGCGTTCATCGCGGGGCTTGTCTTCGCCCGCTCTTTCGACCTGAGCGGTTGGCAATATGTTGGCCTGCTTTTTCTCTCACTCCTGCCTCTTGTCGCGGCGGTTTTTAAAAGATTCCGGACGAACATATTCTTCGCCGTTCCTTCTTTTTTCTTTCTCGGCGCGTTATTTCTTAGCCTTGCGGCGGATTTTTCTCCTGTCTCCATAACGGATTATTCGAATAAAGGCATGGTAAGGGTTTACGGCACGGTAGTCGGCCTTCCGGAGGAGGGAGGGACCGACACCTCGCTTTATGTCGAGGCGGAGCGCGTCTTCGCGGACGGGGCGTCTTATTCCTGCTTTCGCCAAAAATTATTTATGCAGATGAGATTTGGGGTTGCTTATTCTTAATTATTTTGTTTATTCTTTAAAGGGTTGCATAACTCATACATGTTCTTGACTTATAGAATGATTTGTGATAACCTTTGCAATATTCTCTTTCAAACAGGAGGTTTCCCATGAAAAGGCTTATCATTATCCTCACAGCCATTGCTTTCTTTATCCCTGCGATCTCCTTCGCCAAGGATACCTATGTTCGTGGCTATTACCGCAATAACGGCACATACGTTCAGCCATATACTCGCTCGGCACCAGACAGTTACAAATGGAATAATTATGGCAGCAAAACCGATGAGGAAAAAAAAGGGGGTTATTCAGACCCCTATAGTCGTGACAAAGACAATGATGGAACACCCAATTATCTCGACACAGATGACGATAATGATGGCCGTCATGATGATTCCGAGTAGGAAATACAGAGATATTTTGGTCATGAAGAATTTCTTTATTATCTTGGCAGTCCTTTTCTTTATCGCTCCAGATGTTTCCGCTCATAGTGGAAGAACGGATTCTTGCGGAGGCCATAACGACCGTAAGCACGGTGGTTATCATGTCCATAACCACTCAAAATACTGTTCGTGCTATCCTGATGTTCCTGAATGCAAGCAGGAAAAGGTTGCAACAGATAAGGCTAAAGGGTTGTCAAAAGGTATCCCGCCAACCGACGAATGGACATGCCCAGAAACTCATCCTATTAAGGGCAATATAAACATACAAGCAGGCACAATGATATATCATCTTCCAGGTGGTGCCTATTATAACAGAACAAAGCCTGAAAAATGTTATGCTACAGAGGAAGATGCTGTAGCTGCGGGTTTCAGGAAGCCGAAGCGATAAAATATTCTAGAGTTTGGAGTTTTTTCTAAGATGAGTAGCTTGAAATTAGTGACCGCGCTCATAGCAATACTTGTTATAATCTTCCCAAATTCTATATTCGCACAAGAGTACCCCGAAATTCACTGCAAGCATTTTTTCTTTGGCTACCCAACCGGAACTCCTTCCACAAACGATCTCATAATCAGAGACATCTATGCTCTTTCCTCAAACGATGAAACGAAGTTGGCCGATTGGGTGGCTTATAGACTCGATAACAAAACAATTTCTGGCGATTCTAAACCAGAACGAAAGTGGGAATTTGACCCATGGCTAGATAGCAATGAGACCTTGGAGCCTGAGGATTACAAAGGAATAAGTAATTTAGGTATGGACCGGGGGCATCAGGCTCCGCTGGCTTCTTTTAAAGGTACAAAGTATGCCGTTGAAACCAATTACCTCTCAAATATCACTCCTCAAAAATCCGACCTGAATCAAGGCGCTTGGGTAAATATAGAGAACAAAGAAAGAAAGCTCGTAAAAGTTGGCTATGTAATTTATGTGATGACTGGGCCCTTATACGAAAGAGATATGCCTCAACTTCCGAACGCGGATGAGCCTTACAAAACGCCCTCTGGCTATTGGAAAATAATTCTTACAAAAACGGGCGTTGCTTTCGATTCTATAATGGCCGCTAGTTTTATTTTCGACCAAGATACCAAAAGGAAGGAGAAAGTTTTGGACCATCTTACAAC
>JBAQMW010000121.1:0-7039 GCA_049303155.1 Thermodesulfobacteriota bacterium
ATCCAATCGCGCGGCATCCCCGCAATCATGCTGTCGCAAAAAGAAGGCATCACGCAATCCGGCGACTACGCGTTCAGAAACTTCCTCACTCCCAAGGCGCAGGCCGAACGCCTTGCCGAATACGCGGCAAAAACCTTGGGACTGAAAACGGCGGCGGTGCTGGCGCCTGATAACGCCTACGGCAAAGAACTTACGTCATGGTTCGCAAAGGCCTTTACCGAAAGAGGAAGGCTCGTATCAGGGGAGATGTCGTACGAGCCGGGCAAAAAGGACTTTGCCAAGGAACTCGTGTCGCTTTTCGGCATAAAATCAGAAGAAAAAAAAGAAGGCCGGCGGAGGATCGTCACTTACACGCCGTCCATCACGCCGGAAGCCCTTTTCATACCGGACTACTACGGAACAATCAGCCAGATAGCGCCATACCTGGCCTTCTACGGCATAAAGGACATTCAACTCCTCGGCGCAAGCGGCTGGAACTCGCCTAAACTCGTCGAACTCGGCAACGAATACGTCGAGGGGGCGGTATTCGTGGACGGATTCTTCGCCGGCAGCAAAAGAAAAGGCGCGTCCGCATTCGTAAAACTCTTTAAAAACGCCTTTGGTTACGAGCCCGGCATAATAGAGGCCTACGCCTACGACTCGACAATCGCCCTCATTACGGCAACTGAAAAATCAGGCAGCGACAGAAAGGCCGTAAGGGACGCGCTCTCGGCGCTGCCCGGCTTCGAAGGCGCCACAGGCAAGGTTTTCTTTGACGCGAACAGGGAGGCCGGACAAGAGATATTCGTTCTCAAGGTGGAAAAAGGCTTAATCGTCGAGGCGGAGAACAAGGACGCCGCCACCCCGAAAGAGACATCCGATTAACATTTGCACTCAAAACCATTTTAAGTTATACTCATATATTATGAAAAAAGAGCAACTCGAATACTTCAAGATTCTTCTCAATTCAAAGCTCGAGCAACTGCTTCAGGACGCCGAAAAAACAGTAAGCGACATGAACAGTACCGACGACGAGCACTTTGCCGACCCTACCGACAGGGCCGCGCACGAGACCGACAGGAACTTCACGCTCCGCGTAAAAGACAGGGAGAGAAAGCTCGCGAGCAAGATACGCGAGGCGTTGAAGCTGATAGACGACGGCACCTACGGAATCTGCGAATCTTGCGGCGAGGACATCACCCCCAAGAGGTTAGAAGCGCGGCCCGTAACGACCAGTTGCGTGAAATGCAAAGAAGAAGAAGAAGACACGGAAAAACAAAGGGGCCGCGCCTGAGTCCTTGCGGACGGCGAAGTGAATCAATAAGCCCCGATATTCGGCATAGTATAAAGTAAGTTAAACATCGTGGGTGCAGGGCTCAGCCCTGCCGGCCGAAACGATTACTCGTAACCTCAATCCTTCACGTTAGGCCTTGCCATGCCGGAACTCAGAAAAGATCCTATAATAGGACGGTGGGTGATAATCTCCACGGAGCGCGGAAAACGCCCGTCCGAATTCCTTGTCCCCCCGCCGGCGGTCAAGGCCGGCTTTTGCCCGTTCTGCGCCGGAAGCGAAGGCACTACCCCTCCTGAGATAATGGCCTACCGCGCGAACAACGGCAAACCCAACACAACGGGATGGCACATAAGGGTCGTGCCGAATAAATACCCCGCCCTCAGGATAGAGGGAGACATCGAAAAGACCGGCGAAGGCCTCTACGACAAGATGAACGGAGTCGGGGCGCACGAGGTCATAATAGAAAGCCCCGACCATAAAGACACCCTCTCCACCATAAGCGTCAAGCAGTTCGAGGAGGTGCTCTGGGCCTACCGCGACAGGATAGTGGACTTAAAAAGGGACATGAGGCTCCGTTACGCCCTTATATTCAAAAACCACGGCGCGGCCGCGGGAGCGAGCCTCGAACACAGTCATTCGCAGTTGATAGCCCTTCCGATCGTGCCCAAGAGGGTCGCCGAGGAACTCGACGGCAGCCTCGAATACTTCAGCTACAAAGAGAGATGCGTCTTTTGCGACATAGTAAGGCAGGAGATAATGCAGGGCATACGCGTCGTCACGGAAAATCCGGACTTCATCGCCGTTACGCCCTACGCCCCGAAGGCTCCGTTCGAGGTATGGATACTGCCGAAGTTCCACGAATCGAACTTCGAGAATTCGCAAAAACACCACTACGAAAACCTGGCCTCTCTTTTCTCGGACGTGCTTAAGAGGATGGACAAAGTTCTGAACTTTCCGCCGTATAACTTCATCCTGCACACGGCTCCCATAAGGAACGGCGTATCGCTCCAGCACTACCACTGGCACTTCGAAATAATGCCGAAACTCGCCAAGACGGCGGGATTCGAATGGGGAAGCGGCTTCTACATAACCCCTACCTCCCCCGAAGAAGCCGCCTCCTTCCTGAGGGAAGCGAAGGTGTAGAAAAATCAAAAAGTAAATATCAAAAATTAAAGATAAGGTTTGTCTTTTATATCAAAAAATAAAACCTTAATTTTGATTTTTGAGATTTAATCTTTAATTTCTCTTCACGGTCTTTTTATTGCTATGAGATACGACATACTTACGAAAATCATAGAGATAACCGACGCCGACCTTGAACTTCTTTGTAAGCTCAAGAAGGCGGCGAGGCTTCTCGTCCGGGAATTTCCCTTCGACGCCTGTGCGGTCTACGAATGGAACGATAAAGAAAAATGCCTCGAAAACGCCGCCTCTTTCGGCGGCAGAGGCCGAAACGCGGCGCGCTACGAAAATAACGAAGGCCTTCCGGGACGCGCCATGAAACTCGGAAGAATGGTAGAAGCCGGCGCGAGCATGGCCGTAAGCCTTGACGACAAGGGGCTTAAAGGGTTTAAAAGCGCCCTTATCATTCCCTTGAAAGACGGCAAGAACCGGTTCGGCGTCCTATACCTCAAGGCGATAAGGAAGATAAAACCTCTCACAACGAAAGAAAAAAAGCTCCTCCACGTAATCGCCCTCCAGATAGCGTCTTCCATAAAAAGCGACCGTTACATTAAAAGCCTTGACGCGGCCTACGGCGAACTTCAAGACATCAGAGTGCGGCTCGTGAACGCGGAAAAACTCATGGCATTGGGAGAGCTCTCGGCCGCCCTGGCGCACGAAATCAAAACCCCGCTCGTCTCCATCGGCGGGTTTGCCTCAAGGCTCAAAAAAAAGTTCGACGCGGCGAGTCCTTACTACCCTTACGTCGAGCACATAACCAAGGAGGTAGTGAGGCTTGAGAGTATCGTAAACGACATCCTGAGCTACGCCAACGAGAAAACGTCCCGCTTCAAAGTCAAAGACATAAATTCCATAATAAACGAAACGCTCGGGGTCTTCGAGGAAGCCATAAAGATAAGCAGGATAACCGTCAAGAAGCGCGCATCGAACGAACCACTTCCGGTAATGGCCGACGAAGAACAGCTTAAAATTGCCTTTGACAACCTCATCGCAAATGCGATAGAGTCAATGGACGGGGGCGGAACGCTTTCGGTGTCAGCCGCTAAGAACGGAGACTGGGTTGTCACCGAGATAGCCGACAGCGGCGGCGGCATAGAGCCCGGACTCGTATCCGGCATATTCGACCCGTTTGTCACGACGAAAGAACGCGGCACGGGCTTGGGCCTTCCCATAACCCGTAAGATAATAATGAGACACAGGGGAAGTATAGACGTGGTGAACGACTATGGAAGAGGAACGACTTTCCGCGTGAAACTTCCGTCCGCCGATTCCGGCTATGCCGCCCACGGCAAAAAAACACTTTAACCGAAGCGGTAAATCATGAAAAACCGGCTGCTTATCGTAGACGACGAAGACGGCATAAGGCTTCTTTACAAGGAAGAACTCGAAGAGGAAGGCTACGACACGGAGATTGCGTCAAGCGGCGAAGAGGCTCTTGAAAAGCTCAAAGACGCGAAGGTGGACCTCGTGCTCCTCGACATAAAGATGCCCGGCATGGACGGGGTAGAGGTCTTAAGGCGCATAAAGGAAAAATGGAAAAGCCTGCCTGTCATACTCTGCACGGCCTATCCGCACTACAAGCAAGAATTCGGCACATGGGCGTCCGACGCCTACGTGGTAAAATCCTCGGACTTGAAGGAACTGAAGGCTAAAATAAAAGACATACTCAAAAACAAAAAACTCTCGTAAAACTGCCGTAAAAATGTAGGGGTTGGCTCAGTTGGGAGAGCGAGCCCGACCCATGCTCCTCGCATGGGTGCCCCGGCATCGGCTAGGCCGTGGATTGAGATATGCACTCTGAAAAGCTTTAAAAAAAGTTAGAATAAGTTGTTTGCCGTATGGGGGGTTAGCTCAGTTGGGAGAGCGCCACGTTCGCAACGTGGAGGCCGTCGGTTCGACCCCGATACCCTCCACCAATGAAAAACACGAAGGGCCGCCCCGATGTAAAATCGGAGGCGGCTCTCTTTTTCTAACGCCAAAGAAGTTCTGACGCTCTGCGTGCCTACGCCCCGTCGTCCTTCTTGCAAAGGGAATACACGTAAAGACTTAAGACAAACACCAAAACCAACCCGACGTTCGCGAGGAGCTGCCAAACTCCCTCGCTCCACACTGTCTCGCCTAATCCCACCCTCATCTGAGTTATGAGAATAGCCCTTACGCTCGCTATGAGTCCTATGTAAAAGAAGGGGTTCAGGGAAAACGCCTGCTTGTTTATCTGGCGCATGACCTGCCTGAAGAGTTCCATTATTATCAATACCAGCATGAGGTCGCTTATTACGTGAGGTATGGAGTGCTGCGAATAGTCGAAAAAATCCGTTCCTGCCTCGATGAGTAAACGAATGGCGATAATTATGATGCCCACCACAACGGCATAGAGGATTACGTCGTCCACTATACCCAAGACCTTGCCTATGCCGGTAACCACCCTCTTTTCAGGAATATTTTCCTTCATGATAAAATTCCCCTCTCCTCAGATTGATACTCTAACGTAAAGAATACCACAGATTGCTATTTTGTAAAGAGGCCGAAGTTGAATAAAATCCGCGCCTATGGTATATAATCGCCTCGATTAAAAACATTTCCCGGAAGGATATAATAATGAAGAAACTCCTCGAGAACTCGTCATACATAGTATTGCTTGCCGTATTTTCCATGCTCGCGGCGTCAATTGCCCTTTTCGTAATGGCTACGATACAAACCGCGCTTACCATCTATCACATGTTCGACGGAATTGCTTCAGCGGAAGCGACCGGCGTAACGACCCATCTTGTCTCCATACTCGACATGTTCCTGTTTGCCGTCATACTCTACATATTCGCCATCGCGCTCTATGAACTCTTCATCGAGGAGCTTAAACTTCCCGACTGGCTCATAATAAAAGACCTGGACGGCTTGAAAAAGAAACTCTCGAGCGTCATAGCCCTCATGCTCGCGGTAACCTTCCTCGAACATCTCGTTAAGTGGGAAGACCCGCAAGGCACCCTCATGTTCGGCGCGGCAATAGGCATCGTCATATTCGCCCTCGTCTTCTACATGAGGGCAAAGGAAAAGGACTCGAAAGAATGAAACTAATCCTCGCCTCGGCCTCTCCGAGAAGGAAAGCCCTCTTAAAGGAACTCTTTTCCGACTTCGAGGTGCGCCCCGCTGACATAGAAGAAGCCGCGTTGCCGAATGAGACCCCTCTACAATGCGCCGAAAGGCTCGCCATGGAAAAGGCATTAAAGGCGAGGGAGACGTGGAAGGAAGGATTCATCCTCGCCGCGGACACGCTCGTCACGATAAACGGACTGGTCTTCGGAAAACCAAAAGACCCGATTGATGCCGAGATGATGCTTAAAACCCTCATGGGTAAAACCCACAGCGTAATAACCGCCTTCTGCATACTCGACGCTTTAAACGGCAAGGCAATCGTGCGCTCGGTCGAAAGCAGGGTTACGATTAAAAATCTCTCTCAAGAAGAAATCCGCGCCTACATCGAAAGCAAGGA
Source organism: Thermodesulfobacteriota bacterium (assembly GCA_049303155.1). Classification (GTDB taxonomy): domain Bacteria; phylum Desulfobacterota; class GWC2-55-46; order GWC2-55-46; family DRQE01; genus JBBTLC01. The sequence continues at coordinate 5,943 of JBAQMW010000121.1, forward strand.
GCCTTTTGACAAGGCCGGGGCTTACGCTGTGCAAGAAAGAGGAGGGATGTTCGTGGAAAAGGTCGAAGGCTCTTACACGAACGTCGTGGGGCTTCCGATGGACGAGGTTCGGGAGAGTTTTGAGAAAATGGGCATCCTCATATAGCCGCAGCATACGAACGTAAGAAATGACTTTAGACAAGGCGGACGACGAGGAAAACCGCAGGCGTACTTTTCACGTACGCCGAGGATTTTCAGAGGCGACCCATCCTGCGGATGGGTACCCCGACGCAGTATAAAGGCATTTATTACATTCGTCTTACCCTGAAAGCATCCACAGGCTTAACGCCATTACAGCCATGCCGACTATAACCCCTACTATGGCTATGTGTTCCTGCGCGTAAGAATGAGCAACGGGCAAAAGCTCGTCGAGAGATATGAAGACCATAAACCCCGCCACCATCGGAAGCATGAATCCGAGCACGAAGCCGTCAAGGAACGGAAGCAATATAAGCCCCGCTACTATCGCCCCTACCGGCTCGCTTATCCCGGAAAGAAAAGACCACATGAATGCCTTGGAAGGGCTTTTAGTAACGGCATAAACCGGAACCGCCACGGCTATGCCCTCGGGTATGTTATGGATTGCCACGGCAATTGCCAAGGCTATTCCCATGTTGGCGTCCTTCAACGCTCCGGCGAAAGTAACCATGCCTTCGGGAAAGTTATGTATGGCTATGCCCAAGGCGACGAGAACGGAGGCCTTCCTGAGTTTGCCGCCCTCGCCGTAAGATTCGAGTATGTAAACGTGCGGAATAAGAAGGTCTATCACGAGCATGAAAAACATCCCTGAAAAAAACGCAACGTGCGCCCACGCGAATCCTATCGAGACTATCCCCTGCCCCAAAAGTTCCACGAAGGACACGAGCACCATCACCCCTGCCGAAAATCCGAGGGTAAAGGCCATGTAGCGGGGGCCGGGGTTCCTGTAAAAAATCGCGATGACGCTTCCGATGGTGGTCGAGAGACCGGCTAAGGCGGTTAAAAGTATGGCGGTTTGGAAAGACGCTCCCATAAGATACCCTAATCCCCCCTAACCCCCCTTTCGGGGCACCCACGCC
>JBAQMW010000122.1:0-8484 GCA_049303155.1 Thermodesulfobacteriota bacterium
GGTAAGGCGAAGATGAGTTATCGGGTCGGATACAAAGGTATCAACGCCCAACTGGGTTACGAGAATATCGGGTTTATATGTCTCTATAAAAGGCGGCGCTACTTCCTCGAACCCCCATGTAAAGAGTTCGTCTCCGGTATCAATCGGAAAGGGGAGATTCACGGAATAGCCTCTGCCCGCGCCTGTTCCAAAATCTTCGGGAAAGCCCGTTCCCGGAAAAAGAAGATCCCCGCTTTCGTGGAGTGAAATGGTAAGGACGTTATCCGTATCGTAAAACGCGGCCTGAACTCCGTCTCCGTGATGGGCGTCTATGTCAACGTAGGCCACCCTTTTCCCTTGCTTAAGAAGGAAATTTATCGCGACAACCGGGTCGTTTATATAGCAAAAGCCGCTCGCCTTCGCTCTGAGCGCGTGATGCAGACCGCCACTAATATTAAAGACAATGTCCTTTTTGCCCAAACTAACCAACTCCGCGGCCTGAATAGACGCGCCCGCAACATACTTCGACCACTCGAAAACGCCTTTGAAGCAGGGATTGTCGCCCAAACCCAAGCCGAAAATATTCCCGTTCTCCGGAGGTCTGCCTGAATCCGATTCTTTTAAAGCCTCGATATAATCGGCAGTATGGGCGGTAAGCAGTTCTTCGAGTGTAGCTTGCCTCGGAGCGATTATCCCGGAATTTTCAAGGGCGAAGAGTTTTTTTTCTTTTATGAGTTCAAAGGCGAGTTTGAGGCGCAGAGGCCTCATGGGATGGTCGGAGCCGTAGGAAACTGTCGAAAATTTTTCGGAATAGAGGAAGGCGGTTTTTGTCATACATTACAAATTGAATCATTGCAGTTATATAGGCTCTGTGCTTTAGAATTGCGTCTTTTCTTTTCGCAGGACTGAAGCCTTGCCCTTGTATATTAGTAGGCAGGGTTGCGATTTGTCTGATGTAACTCAACCCTTTAGGGTTGATGTCTCAAGGCTAAAGCCTTGAATTACAATCAGGGCTGAAGCCTTGCCCTACGTAAAAAACAAAGAGGTCATTACCCGGCGGCCACGCCCTACCTCAAGCAAACGTTTCTCGGCCTTACGGACACTTCGTTATTCTTAGGAGGGTGATACTCGCGGAGAATGTCGAGACGGTTTTGGCTCTTCAGCCTTTGATATATCCTTACCCACGCGCATTCGTTTTCAGTGTTCACCTCGCACTTGCCGTCAGCCACCCCTCCGCATGGGCCGTTAAGAAGGCCCTTCGGGCAATCGGTATGAGGGCAGATGCCGCCCGTAGAATCAAGCACGCATTCGCCGCAAAGAGAGCATCCCTCGAAAAACCTCCCGTGCCTTTCGACCGAGGCGAGGAATATGGTGTCGAGTGCCGGGAAAACCGGCTGAGTCTCTTCGGCGTTATCCGCGACGGTCTTGACGCCTGCCCCGCAGGCAAGAACCACCACGGCGTCGGAAGAATTTATCTCTTCTTTTAAACGGAATTCTTTTCTTACGAGCTGGTTATAGCAGGTCTCGTCCAATAAGGAGCTCCCCGTTACAATAAAGCCTTTCCCCTCGAGGAAAGCGGTCATCTCCTTAATCTCGGGAGCGCCGCCGGTCTTACACTGCTCGGCGCAGGAATCGCACCCGAAGATGTAAACGGTCTTCTTGCCTGAAAGCCTCTTCACTATGTCGTCCGGGTTTTTCTTCTTGGTTATTATCATTTGCCTAATATCCTCTCCGCCGCGTCGAGCGTGTTTTCGAGAAGCATGGCTATGGTCATGGGACCGACTCCTCCGGGAACGGGCGTAATGTAACCCGCCCGCGTAGAGGCCTTCAAAAACTCGACGTCCCCGGTAAGCCTTCCGTCCGGAAGACGGTTTATGCCTACGTCTATGACGACCGCGCCTTTCTTTATCCAATCTCCTTTTACAAAGCCGGGCTTTCCGATGGACGCTATTACTATGTCGGACGATGAAATCAGCGAAGCGATGTCTTGGGTCTTCGAATGGCAGAGGGTAACGGTCGCGTTGCGTTGAAGAAGCATCAAGGCCGCGGGCTTTCCTACTATGTTAGACCTCCCGATTACTACGGCGTTCTTACCCTCTATCTCGATACCCGTTGAATCCAAAAGCACCATTATGCCCCTCGGAGTGCATGGCTCGAAAACAGGTTTCCCGAGCGTAAGCATGCCGACGTTATAGGGATGAAACCCGTCGACGTCCTTCTCGATTGATACGGCCTCGAGGACCGCATTTTGGTCAAGATGCTTCGGAAGCGGCAATTGAACGAGTATGCCGTGGATTTCCGAATCGTCGTTAAGGTCCCTTATGAGGCCCAAAAGCCGCTCTTCGGAAACGTTACCGGGCAGGCAGTGCTGAACCGAGCGTATCCCCACCTCTTCGCAGGCCTTGCCCTTGTTCTTAACGTAAACCTTCGAAGCCGGGTCCTCTCCGGCCAAAACCACGGCAAGCCCCGGGGTAACGCCGCGAGTTTCCTTTAATATATCAACCTCGTTTTTAAGGGCCGCCCTGAGTTCCAAGGCTATGGTCTTTCCGTCTATTATCTCGGCCATAAGTAATAAATATACATTAGAGCAAGGATATTGTAAAGAATTTTAGCCCTATTCCTTTGACAGGGCGCGCGTATGACTATATAATCTTTGTATATCGCAAAAATCAACGGAGGTGGCTCATGACGTACTTGGACAAGGTAAAGGCCGAGATAAAAAAGGCCGCGAAGGAGAGCTGGGACGCGGTCAAAAAGGGCGCCAAGAAGGCCGAGGAAAAGGGCGAAGAAATAGCCGAAATAGGCAAACTCCGCTACCTCATATTCCGGAGCCACGTAAAGGCCGAAGACCTTTTTGGAAAACTCGGCGGCATGATCTACTCGATGTCAAAGAACCCTTCTAAAAACCCCTTCTCGAAAAAAGAAATAAAAAAGGTCGTCGAAAACCTGAAGAAAACAGAGCAGGAAACTGACAGGCTCGAGAAAGAATTAAAGAAGATAGGAAAGCGCCCGGCCTCGAAAAGATAGCAAACTCGAAGCGTATTATTTCCGGAAAAATTCCTCGATTCGGAAAACACTCGTTCAGCAAACGTCCCTCTACGTGCCGAGGCGCCCGCACAACCGAAGAGGGACGTTTAAACGTCCGCGAACGGAGAGGCAATCGGCTTGACGGACATACCTCTTTTAAAAGAACTCGTCCTCCTGATGGGCGTATCGGTATTGGTGAGCGTCGCCTTAAGCAAGGCGAGGCTTCCGACGATAGTCGGGTTTCTCATAACCGGAGTTCTCATCGGGCCGCACGGCCTCGGACTCGTCACGGAAACCAATGAAGTAAAAACCTTGGCCGAGATAGGCATAGTCCTCCTGCTTTTTACCATCGGGCTCGAATTCTCCATTAAAAAAATGATAAGCATAAGGCGCGAGGCGGTGCTGGGCGGCGGGCTTCAACTCGTCTTCACCATCGCGCTCGTTTGGATGTTCTCGACAATCATGGGACAGCCCTTCCACGTCGCGCTCCTTCTCGGATTCATAGTGTCGCTTTCGTCGTCCGCGATAGTCTTAAAGCTCCTCATTGACCGCGTGGAGGTGAACTCGTCCCACGGCAGTCTCTCCGTCGGGATACTTCTCTTTCAGGACATAAGCGTAGTTTTGATGGTTCTTCTCGTTCAAGGCTTCGGGACAGAAACCGGCGGGTCGCCGTTTCTTGTGGCGAAGGGGCTCTTGATAGCCGCGGTCGCCATAGTCTTGATAGTCATTTCCGCCTCATACGTCATACCCAAACTCTTTCACGAAGTCGTCAAACTCCGTAACCGCGAGGTCTTCATTCTGACGATAGTTCTCGTCTGCCTCGGAACGGCGTGGCTCGCCTCGATGGCCGGCTTGTCGCTCGCCCTCGGCGCCTTTGTCGCCGGACTTATTATTTCGGAAAGCGAGTATTCGAATCAGATAGTGGCGGAGGTCTTGCCGTTCAGAGACACGTTCAGCTCGCTATTTTTCGTCTCCATGGGCATGCTCCTCGAACTCAAGTATTTTTCGGCGCACGTGCCGGAACTGCTCCTTATCGCCTTCGCCATACTTATCGTAAAGGCCGTCGTAATAATCGGCGTCGGGCAGATACTGCGCTACCCGTTGAGGCTTTCGATTATAGTGGGGCTGAGCCTGTCTCAGATAGGGGAATTCTCGTTTATCCTCATGAACATGGGAAGCGACTACGGCATACTCGGGCACGACCTCTACCAAAACGTATTGGCGGCCTCGATACTCACGATGATAGCGACCCCGTTCGTGTTCCAATGGTCGCCGGAACTCGCGGCGCGCGTAATGCATCTATTGGGCGCGAGGCTTCACCACGCGAGAAACTTACCCACGACTCACCTCTCTAACCACGTGATGATCGTCGGCTACGGCCTAAACGGCCAGAACCTCGCGAAGGTCCTGAAAGAGACCGCCATAGACCACTTAATCCTCGACATGAACTCCGACCGCGTCAAACAGGCCAAGCACCTCGGACATAAGGCCCACTTCGGCGATTCCACTCACCCCGAAGTGCTGAAAAAGATGGGCGTTGAAAAAGCGAAGATGCTCGTCGTGGGGATTTCCGACCCCATAAGCACAAGACGCATCGTGAAGACCGCGAAGGAACTGAACCCCGGTCTCACGGTGCTCGTCCGCACCCGCTACGCAAACGAGGTCGAAGAACTCGCGGCCCTCGGCGCCTCGCAGGTCATAACAGAGGAGTTCGAAACCTCGGTCGAGATATTCGCGAGGGTTCTGAAAGAGTACAAGGTGCCCGGCAACATCATACAAAACCAGATAGACCTCGTAAGGATGGAAGGATACGCGATGTTCCGTAACCCGTCTCTTTCCATAGAAAGGCTGGCTAACCTCGCGAGCATACTCGAAACGAGCGTCATGGACACATACTTCATCGAAGAGGGCTGCGCCATAGAGGGGATGACGCTCGAGGAACTCGACCTCCGGAAAAAAACAGGAGGGGCCACAATAATGGCGGTCATAAGAAAAGGCAAGGCTCACACGAACCCGAGGGGGGATTTCAGACTCGAACAAGGCGATATGCTCGTAATCCTCGGAAGCCACGGGGAACTCGCGAAGGCCATGGAACTGCTGAAGGAAAAGTGTCCTGAAACCAAAGAAAAATCTAAAGAATAAAAAATCCGCAAGCAAACTTCGAACGCTTACGATTAAAAAAGGGTGCTCCGTATTGAAACATAGGAGCGCCCTGCGTTTCCGTAAACCTCTTAAAAATTAAAGCGTGAAATCCTTGCCCGCGAACTGAACATTCGCCGGGTCGTCGCACCGGGGCGGGCTTACGGCATGAACGCCGCCGCACTTCGGGCATACGTCGACAAAGGTTTTAAGCACAAACTGCTCTCCGCATCCCTGACATTTCGCGTTAAGCCCGCCATTCGGGATGGGCGCCTTGGCCACCCCTCCGCCGTGGGCCTGCATGACAAACTCGACAAGCTCCCTGCCCTCTGAAAACGGGCCTCCCTTTCCGTCCCCGCAACCGCTTCCGCAATCACCCATGACAAAAAACCCTCCTCCGGAAAATTTTACGAGCCGCGTTAACGGCCCGCTTACCAGCCGCCGCCAAAAACCAGGCGACTTAAAACATTATAACAAAAACAAACTTACTTTGCAAAGATAACAAAACATGACATACCCGTGCATTACCCTTATTGCGAACCTTAAGGAGTGTGGTATAATATAAGTAGAGAGAAGGATGTAACAAGCGTTGCCTAATCTAACGCCTGAGTGCGTAAACACCATCCGCAGGGCGCGTTCAAACCGCCTAAGGCGGCCGGAAACAAAGGCGCGGAACCTCTCCAGCCGGGATGCCGAGTGAAGAGAGAAAGCGCAAGGACACAGAAGGCCGGCGGATTGGAAAAAAGCAGATTAAGGCAATGTTTGTTTTTCAATCAGGGGAAACTTTCCAACGAAGGTTTCCCCTAATTATATGATTACAAAATGGAAGGGTAATGGGCCCGGTGGCCCTGCGGGTCTTCAAAACCCGGTTGCCGTCGTTATGCGGGGGCTGGAGGGTTCGACTCCCTCACCCTTCCGCCATGAAAACCGTTACGCGTATGCGTGATGCGCCCCGATGCCTTTGGATACGGGGCGCTCCGTATTGAAACATCGGAGCGTTACACGTAAAGGAATGTCATTGCGAATGAAATGAAGCAATCTCGTTTTTCACGCATAACACACGTTTAACGGCTTTTCCCATACCAAGTCCTCAGGCCTACTGCTTCTTGAACAAAACCTCAAATTCCGTCGTGCTTCCTTCCCTCACCGAGACCTTTTCTTTTTCATCGTCGTATCCGTCGAGTTTTAAACGCACGTCATATACGCCGGGCGCAAGTTCCACGGCTATCGGGGTAAGGCCGTAATAAATATCGCCCACATAAAGTTTCGCCCTCTCCGGAGCACTTGCAACAAAAAGACGCCCCTTGCCTGAAAAAACAGCCTTATCTTGCGGCCCGCCGTTAAACTGAGGAACGGCGTTTATGGCAAAGGCGGCCTCTTTTATCGTTTTTCGCACGGCCTTTGAGAGGTTTTTCAGCATATAATCCGCTATGGTGCGCCTTGAGTTGCCGCTCACTCCGGCGAATCTTTCGTCCTCGACCCTTTCCGTGCGCAAAAAAACCGCCTTATCCGTTGCCCTTTCTTTTAAAACCGATTGGATTTCGATTTTGATTTTATCGCGGACGCCTATGTCGAGATTGAATTCCCTTATCTCGCCCGTAAGAACATAGGCCGCGGCCTCTGCCGATTCAGTTGTTTTAAAACCGGAAGACTTCAATTCCTCCATAAAGGCCGACGTTACCAAGGTAGATACGTCCTTATCAAGAGTAATCTCCTGTCCCATCATATCGGAAACAGTTGCGTTTATCACGCCTGCCGTTTGCGGAATAGATGCCTTTCTCGCATCTTTATAAGGCTCCACAAAAACCGTTACGTCCTTGGACGTCCTTACGACAGGTTCTTCTCTGGAAGAGTAATTCAACGCAAGCGGACCGCCGCAGGAGGTTAAAAGGAAAAGAACGAAAACAAATGGAAGTGTTTTTAGTGTCATAGGGGTTTCAAGAAAAAAATCCGGTCCGCCTGATGCGGACCGGATTTTTTATAACCGTCGTTAGAATGCCGCAAAGACCATAAGGGTTGTGATATTATCGCCGATATCGCCCTCGTTATTCGCCGGAACGTCATACCACGAACCGCTGTACCACGTGTGGTTTATCTGAAACTCCACGTTCTGCGTGAGAAGATAAGTGGCTCCGAGCGTTAGCGCGTTCTGCGCGTTATCCGTCGCGTCGCCGTTTTCTCCGTGCCTGTAAGCGGCCGCCACGGTAGTTTTACCGGGCATTACGCCGAGTTCAAGAAGCGCCGTCCATGCCTTTTTGTCGTCGGCCTTCGCGTTGAATAGATTTCCAACGCCGCCTGATTTATCGGCCTTTCCGTAAGTGAGATAAGCCCCGAGAGGCATCCCTCCGACATTACCCTGCGCCTGAGCGTCAATTGCCCACGCCTCGGCCGCTATTTCCATACGAACTGGAACGGTGTCGTCGGTATACTTCGTCTCGCCGTCCCAAACCTGAGCGCCTATTGCCAAATCCCATGTTCCGACCTTCGGGGTTAAAACAGCCCTATAATACTTGAGGTACGGCGCGGCGTCGGTGCTTAAATGCTCGGGAGACCACGCAGTATAGTTTATGTAGCCGATTGGATTTGACGCGACGAAGGAAAAGCCTGTCGCCGCTGTGGCCGTGCCTATGTACTGCTGGGCCGAGGTTTCGCTCCGGTGCTCAAGCGGCCTTTGCATCCTCATCGCGCCTGTGTTCAAAAGGTCAAATCCGTACGCGGCGCCTCCGGCGTCGGTTGTGAAAGGAACGATGCTGAGTTTTATTTCACTTACGTCATAAACAAAAGGTATTTTAAAAGACGCCCACCCGACTTCGCCATCGTCAACAAGCTGGGTTTCGAGCAAAAACCCTACATGTTCGCCAACCCTGCCGCCAAAGAGTAGCGCGCCCTCGTCCGGGAACTGCAATTCTCCGCTATTCTTTTTATCGACGAGCTTACTATCGCCATTAGTCTTCTGATACCTGATTTTAGTCACTATGGAGGCGTTTAATACAGAAGGCAGGCTCAACAAATCTCCTTCGATAAGACTCTGTCCTCCGACAGTCGTATAACCGCCTGCCTTAAAACTCCTACCGAACTCGTTTAATGACGGGAAGTGTTGGAAGTGGCAGGAATTGCAAGCCATGCCTGTCTGTCTCGCGAACGCAGGAACAGCTCCTGCGTCGTTTATTGCGAGAAAAAGAGCAGTAAAGAAAAAACCTATTGATAGAGTAAACTGAAATACTTTTTTCTTCATCTTGACCTCCTTGTTTTGATTTGTTTTAGAAATCCGGCGCAAGGATGCATTAAAAATGCTTTCCTTAAAAATAGCACGATTCTACAACTTGTCAAGTCCTTAAT
>JBAQMW010000123.1:0-1919 GCA_049303155.1 Thermodesulfobacteriota bacterium
TTGGTCTGCTTTGTTCTGACGCTTTGTAGCGCGTATCTATTCCTGCCGTTCTCTCCTTCAACAAACCCGCCGCATCCTCGTCAACCATCCAAAATACCTCACTCGAAATCGGCTTCACGAGCCCGGCCGGGGTACCCGCGCCAAGCGGCGTGGGTCGCGCCTTGGAATCTCCTTCCAAAACCTCCTTCAATATCACGGCCTTGTCGCGGCCGGACACGAGAAATACGGCGTTTTCCGAGGAATTTATCGCGCGAAGAGTCATGGTTATCCTCCAAGCGCAAAGCCGCTCCACGTAATTTTCGACCACAAGGCGTTTTCTTTCGGAAATAGCCTTTGTTCCGGGAAATAAAGAACACGTATGTCCGTCCTTTCCCAATCCCAAAAAAATTAGGTCAAAGGCGTTTTTACCTGCGTCCCTGAAAAAATCAGACACCTCTTTCTCGTATTCAATGGCCGCATCCTCCGGAAGAAGCTCGCTCTTAATCCTATGGATGTTTTCTTCGGGAATAGGAACCGCAGAGAGAAGATTGTCGAAGGCAACGCGATAGTTGCTTTCGTGGTTATCCAACGGTACGCATCTTTCGTCCCCGAAAAATACGTGAACGCCGCTCCATTTGACCTCGTCCTTAAAAGGCTCATTCGCGAGGGCTTTAAAAAACTCGACAGGCGTCTTCCCGCCCGGAAGCACGCACGAGAAAAGGCCTTGCTTTTTTTTGGCGAGATTAACGAAAAAACCCGCCGCCCCTTTGCCGAGTTCGAATATGTCCTTATAAATCTTTACGGCCATTTTCGATTATCCGTTGCCTTGCGAACGAAGTGAAGCAATCTCGTTTCTTCAGTTAACCTATTCCCGCCGCCCGCCTCATTGCGCCCAAAAGCGCGGCCTTATCGTTAAGCACGACGTAAACAGGTATCGAGGAAAGATATTCCTTGAACCTGCCTTTATCGCGAAAAGATTCGAGGAACTCTTTTCTCTTTAACGCCTTGATTATCTTAGGGGGTATGCCTCCCGCGAGATAAACCCCGCCTTTGGCGAGATACGTGAGCGCCATGTTCCCGGCCTCCGCTCCGAGTATGGAAACAAAAAGCGAAAGGGCCTTGCGGCAGGTCTTGTCCCCGTCTTTTTTCTCCGCCTCGTTCGCTATGACCTTTGACGGGTCTTCGGCAAGGAGACTTTTCTTTATGCGCTCCGGTATTTTTTTGCCGCGAGCCAGAAAATCGTATATCTCTTTAATGCCCGGCCCTGATACCACCCTCTCATAGCTTACACGCCCGTATTTCGCGGAAAGGTGAAACAGGAGCTCCGCCTCGATTCTCGTTCTCGGAGCGAAGTCGACGTGCCCGCCTTCGGATGCCATCGGAAAAACCTCTTCCCCTAAATTCAAGAGGGCGGCCTCGCCAAGCCCCGTGCCGGGCGCGATTATTATCGCGCTGCCTTTGCGGCGGCGACCCTTCTGCAAACAAAAAAAATCCTTCTTTTTAAGTTCCCCTATGCCCAATGCCGTTGCCTCAAGGTCGTTTAAGAGAACGCATTTGAAGGAAAACCTCTTGCCTATTTTGTTCCCGTCCGCGCGCCATCCGAGATTCGTGAGCCGGGCGCGATTATTCTCGACCGGCGCGGCAACGCCCAGCGCCGCGCCCTCTATATCAAAGCCGTTCCCAACGCCTTTGAGAAAATCCCCTATCACCGCCTCGAAGGACTTGTAGAGTGAATTTAAAAACCTCTTCCTCTCGACGCAGTAAATTCCGGCGCCCTTCTTTTGAAAAAGCGCGAGTTCGGTCTTTGTCCCGCCGATGTCTCCCGCTAAAAAGACTTTTTTCTTATTCCTCATGCCTGAGTCCGCCCTTAAAAAAATCAAAAATTAATGCCAATAAGCACACGTGCGGAGCGTCAGAACAAAGCAGGGGGCACCCACGCC
>JBAQMW010000124.1:0-2291 GCA_049303155.1 Thermodesulfobacteriota bacterium
TTGTCGGTCTGATACTCGACGTGGGATATCGAAATCGTAAGCCCTCTTTCTCTCTCTTCGGGGGCCTTGTCTATCTGGTCGTAGGCTAAAAAGTCAGCTCCGCCCTTGGTTGAAAGAACTCTCGTTATCGCGGCGGTAAGTGTCGTCTTGCCGTGGTCGACGTGGCCTATGGTGCCGACGTTGACGTGGGGCTTTGTCCTCTCGAATTTCGCTTTACCCATAAAATATCCCTCCGCTTGTTTGTTATCCGTTATCGGTAACCGGTTATTTTATTTTCTTAACCGATAACCGTCCGCCGTTTACCGGTAACCGTTTTAATGTTCCACTGGAGCCCATGACCGGGATTGAACCGGTGACCTCTTCCTTACCAAGGAAGTGCTCTACCACTGAGCTACATGGGCGAAACTTCTTAACTGCCGTTAACCGCGATGCGCCCCGATACCTTTGAATGCGGGGCGCTCCGTATTGAAACATCGGAGCGTTATTGGAGCGGGTGATGGGAATCGAACCCACGCATCCAGCTTGGAAGGCTGGAGTTCTACCATTGAACTACACCCGCATAAAAACCGTGCTGCGTGATGCGTGAAATATAAAATATAATAATATAATAAAAAATTCTTAACGTATAACGCACACGCATCACGGTATCGATTTCTGGTGGAGAGGGGAGGATTCGAACCTCCGTAGGCTGCGCCAGCAGATTTACAGTCTGCCCCCTTTGGCCGCTCGGGTACCCCTCCGGCTCGAAAAAAATAAACCCCTTCTACAATCTCCGCCAAAACGAAGATTACAAAGAAGTTCCTGCTATCGTAATAAAATCCGGCGCAACTTAAAGGGTGCAGACCCCGTTAAAACCGCATATTAAACGCCTATTTCAAAAATATGCCTGCATGCGACTGGAGCTGGCGATGGGATTTGAACCCGCAACCTGCTGATTACAAATCAGCTGCTCTACCATTGAGCTACGCCAGCAAAACATTTACCCTTACCGGAATCTAATCCCACGACCCGCGCCTTAAGTGGAAGCTATTATTTATAGAACATATCCTGGGAACTTGTCAAGGTATTTTTTGCGAGGCGGCGATAATACCGCTATTTATTTTCGGATTTACCGGGGTATCCTCTGCGGGACATACAAAGATTGAAACCTCTATAACAACTCTTCTACCGGGAACTTGAGTCCGAGACTCTTCCAGAAACTCGCCACCTCCCCGACGACGGCCTCGGCGGCCGACTCGTCTTCCGCACTGAACTTAGGCCGTTCACTCGCCTTGAAAGGCTCCGGCAATACGTCTACGCCAAACTCGTCGAACAAACCGTTTACAAACTTAGTCATGTGCTCTTTTCCGAAAGGCACGATCCTCGCGGTCGGCATTGCCGGTATTCCAGCCAGCGCCATCTGAAAATGGAAACGCTTCCAATACCCGAGAAAGCACTTCACGTAATCCATCTGTTTGATCTCTTGTTCCGATACGCCCCAATGGAGCCAGTCGTCGAGCGTCCAGCGCTCGATGGCGCTCCTGAGGGCAAACTTTCCATTCGAAGGCATGCCGCCGCTTTTATCCAGTATTGATTTGCAAATGGAGAGAGGATGACGAATAGTCATGATGTATTCCGCGTTCCGGCCGAAAAGCTCTCTGACGAGGTCGAAGTAATAAATTGACTTTGTAAACTTTTTAGGCACTATTATGCCGCCCTTGTAGGCGCGCCTGCCATGCTCGCCGAAGTATATCTCCACCATGGTGAGATACTCGGCGAGCTGAAGAAGGCTATTGGTGTGGATATTGCCTTTGGTCTTAAACGAGAGATGCGCAAGATGGGGAAAACCGTCGTGCGCAATCGCATTCTGCACCTTTGTGTAGTCTATGCCGCTTGCGAGAAATAACTGCTTCGTTAGATACGTGCCGCCTGTCCTCGGTATCCCTATGACGAAAAAGAACCTGAAGCGCGCTATCTCGCGGATGTGCTTGATGTCGCCCGTCAAAAGCTCCTTGAAGAACCTGTACGAACGCAGGAGATATTCCTTGCCCTTCGGGTCGCTCGCGACCTCATGGGCTTTGCGCCCTATGTCGGCAAAGCGCGCGCCGTCGGACATCATGCCCTCTCCGTCCTGCTTGTACCACTCGCCGACGTAGTATGGCTCCTTTTTAAGGGTAGCATGCAAAAATTCGATATATGACGGCGACGCCGGAAGTTCGGCGTCCGTAAGTATCAATTGAAGTCCCATGCCGGTTTTCCCCTTTAATTTGATGAGTTCTCTAACAACATAGGGCAACCGGGGTACCCACGCC
>JBAQMW010000125.1:0-11125 GCA_049303155.1 Thermodesulfobacteriota bacterium
GGGCAAGCCCGAATACCGCGAAGAGGAGATAATAGACGAAAAGGCCGCGGAGGAGGCATCAAACGAGGACGACCTCGGAGCGGAATTCATGGAAAGATACAGGGAGGCGGTAAAACTCGCCTCCGAAATGGAGATGATTTCGACCTCCTACATACAGAGGCGTTTCCGCATAGGCTATAACACGGCCGCGAGGATAATAGAGAAGATGGAAAAAGACGGCATCGTCGGGCCGGCGCAGGGAAGCCGTCCGAGAGAGGTCTTACGGAGAGACGTTTGACGAAGATTCTGTTTTTTCCCTTTTGTTTGCTGTTTCCGGCATTTGTTTTCGCGGCGGACTACGGCGTATTGTCCGGGCTCCTGAAAAAGCACTCCGAGATTATTTCAATGGAGGCGGATTTCTATCAGGATGTTTCATACAAAAATCCGGAGCGCAAGACAACGGCTTCCGGAAAATTGTATCTTAAAAAACCGGGAAAGATGCGCTGGATATTTTCCTCTCCCCTGTCCGACGAGCTTGTGAGCGACGGGAAGACCTACTGGGTCTATCAGGCGGATTTGGCGCAGGCGATAGAGATGCCGTTATCGAGCGCGCCCATAGGCCTCGGGTTTTTGGACGGAACCGTCGATTTAAAGAAGGAATTCGCGCTCGGAAAAACCAAAAAAACCGATTCGGGTTACGAGGCGGAGTTCTTTCCGAGAAACCCGGATATGCCCGTGAAAAAAGTCGTCTTGGAACTTGAGCTCGATTTTTCAATAGTAAAGACAATAGTTACGGACGGATTCGGGGCAATAACGAGCGTTACGCTTAAAAATAAGAAGATGGATCAAGACATACCCGACGATTTTTTTGTTTTCAAGGCGCCTAAGGGCGTAACCATAGTAAAGCCGTAAACATAACGCATGGGAGGTGCTGGGATTATGCCGTCATTCGACGTTGTATCAAAGGTGGACGAGCAGGAAGTGGACAACGCCGTGAATCAGGCGATAAAAGAGATGCAGACGAGGTATGACTTCAAGGGAACGAAGAGCGAAATAAAATGGGAAAAGAAAGAGGAGATAACCATCATAGCCGACGATGACCATAAGATGAAGGCTGTCATAGACATACTCCAGACGAAGTTCGTCAAGAGAGGCGTGTCCCTGAAGGCCATTGATTACGGCAAGGCCGAGGATTCGGCGGGCGGGCTTAAGAAGCAAGTCTTGAAGATAAAGCAGGGCATACCGCAGGAGAAGGCCAAGGAAATAGTCAAGGCGATAAAAGAAGCCAAGTTCAAGGCGCAGTCGCAGATACAGGGAGACCTCGTCAGGGTTACTAGCAAGAGCATAGACGAATTGCAGGAGATAATACAAATGTTTAAGGAGAAAGATTTCGAAATAAACCTTCAGGTTGTTAACATGAGGTCCTGAAGGGACTGTCACCGGAATTCAATTCGCTGTGCCATTCGCATAAAGGAGGCGGTATGAACAAAAAATCTTTTTTAAAGGCAGGGTTTTTTATTTTCGCGTTTCTTTTCATGCTCTGCGTTGAATCGCGCGCCGGAGACAATATCGGCTGGGTAACGGACTTGAAGGGGAGAGCCGAAATTCTGAATCCGCAGGATAAAGACAAAACAGTCCTTGAATCAGGCGCGCCTATTTATGCCGGGAGCGAAATCTCGACAGGCAAGGATTCGAGCGTAACAATCGAGCTTGACGACGATTCCCTGTTGACAATTGGCCCCGGAAGCAGGGTAAAGATTACGGAGTGGCTTTACAGTTCGAGCCAAAAGAAAAACCGCTCGGTTTTCAGGATTTTTTCCGGGCGCGCGAGGGGTATTCTAAACAGCATCTTCGGCAAGAATTCCGCCATGAGTTTCGAAACCTCGACGTCCGTCGCGGGAGTCAATGGCAGCGACATGACCGTATGGATAGAGGACGAAGAAACTTTCGCGGCGGTTAGCGAGGGCGAAGGTTTCATGAAGAGCCTTGATAAGAGTTTCGATGAAGAGGTGAAAATCGAAAGCGGTTACATGGCAGGGGGGAAAAAAGGCGAGAGGATTAAGGCGGCCTTCGTTATGACGGAAAAGGCGAGGGAGCGCATAAGGGAATTCAACATAAAGCGCAATAAGGAGCTTATTCAAAAGCTCCGCAACGCGAGAGAAGAAAAAAGAAAAGAACTCCTGAAAAAACGCGATGGCGGGAGAAAGGAAAGACTCCTCGAAAAAATGAGGCAACAGAAGGAACGCCGTGAAGGGCGCTGAGCCGCCCGGGAAGAAGTGGCTCGAACTCAAGGCGCAAGGCCGTCTTGAAACCAAGGACTTAGCCGTCGCGGTCTTGATTGAAAAGGGAAGCCACGGGGTTTTGGAGGGCGTTGAAGAAAACGGAAAGGCCATTCTCATTGGTTTTATCGCGGCGTCCCGAAGCGAAGTCTTGGCTTCGCTCAAGCAAAGCCTTAGGGCCATAGGATGGAGTTTCGAGATTTCTTCTTACGCTGATACGGACTGGGAGACGGAATGGAAAAAACACCTTAAGCCGATAAGGGCCGGGGTTTTTTTCGTCAAGCCCACGTGGAAGAGCGTTAAAAAGAAAAATGGTCTTGTCGTGATAGACATAGACCCGGGCATGGCGTTCGGCAGCGGCTCGCACGACACCACGAAGAGTTGTCTTAAGGCGATTTCCCTCATATTTCGTGGCCCGTCGCCTTGGTTTAAAAATCCCGCCAAAGAAACCCTCCTCGACGTCGGCACAGGGAGCGGCGTGCTGGCGATAGCCGCCAAAAAACTCGGAGTAAAAAAAGCCGTCGCGCTGGATAACGACCCTATCGCGATAAAGGTCGCAATTGAAAACGCGGAATTGAATCGCGTGAAGATAATCGCGAATCGAGTCCCTGTATCGCGCGTAAAGGACAGATTTTCCGTTGTCGTCGCCAACATACAGTCAAATACGCTGTTGCGCCTTAAAAAAGCCATTTTCGCCAAGGTCGCGCCAAAGGGAGTTCTTGTACTTTCGGGAATACTTGCGGCTGAGGCCGATTGCGTAGAAGCGGCCTACGAAAAAACAGGCCTCGAACTTAATCATGTTATAAAGGGGAGAGAGTGGAGAACGCTTATCTTCAAAAGGTAAGACGGTTTTACGCCGGCGATTTGAGCGAAGGTTCCGAAGAGGCCGAGCTTTCGGGCGCGGAATTCCGTCATCTTAAGACAGTGCTTCGCTTAAAAGAGGGAAGCGAGGCCGTTCTTTTTAACGGAAGAGGGCTTGAGTTTATTGCAATTATCGAATCAATAGGCAAAGGCGTTGCTAAGGCGCGGATAATCTCAAGAAAACAAACCCTCGACAGAAGTCCGGTTGACATAATCCTTTTTCAGGCTCTCGTAAAAGGCGATAAGCCGGAGTTCATAGCGCAAAAGGCCACGGAATTGGGGGTTAAGGAAGTCGTATTTTTTTCCGCGACTCGAAGCGTTACGCGTCTTAACGCTATCGAGGCGGAAAAGCGCATGGCGCGGTTTAGGAAGGTTACTATCGAGGCCGCGAAACAGTGCGGCATGGGTTTTTTGCCGGAGATTTCCTATTCCGAATTTATTCCCGCCATAAGCGAAAGCGGCAACGGGCTTAAGGTTTTTTTTTACGAAGGAGAAAGAGAAAATCGCTTAAGAGACGCAATAAAGACGTATAAACACGGCAGTGTTTACGTTGTCATCGGCCCGGAAGGCGGATTTTCCGTTGATGAGGTTTCGGCGGCAAAGAAAGAGGGTTTTATTCCTGTAACGCTCGGCAAAAGGGTTTTAAAGGCAGAGACAGCGGCAGTGGCGGCCATTGCCATACTTCAGTACGAACTCGGAGACGTGGGGTAAAAGCCCGGCGAACCAGTTACGCGAGGTTTAGGGGAAGTTTTTCCGGGTTTTTCTTGGCAACATTCAGCACAGTCTCGCAGTATTTTTTTTCAAGGCCGTACCCGTATTTTTTGCCGTTCTTCAAAGCCTCTTTAAGGATACGCGTTGCCTTTGACGGATTCTTTTTTATCTCAGCCTGAGCAAAACCCAAGGCGCAGTATATAAGACCTCTTCTGTCTTTAGTCTGCTTAAAAAATCTTTCAGCCTCTTTAAAGTTTTTGATTGCAATGGAGTTTTTTTTGAGCATGAGATAATTCATGCCTTCGCCCCATAGGGTGTAGGCGAAACTTACCTTGTCGCCGATTTTTTTATATTCAATTCGCGCGTTTTGAAAATGCTTCATAGCATCTTCGAGACGGCCTTTCATGCGAAGGGCGTTCGCTATGCCGCAGTGCGAGTAGGCTGTTCCGAACGTGTCTTTGAGTTTCGTGAAAATGGAATTGGCCTTTCGGTAGCATTTAAGGGAAACATCGTATTTTCCCGCGCATCTCGATGCTCCTCCAAGCCCGTTAAGAGAATAGCCTATTCCCGACGGGTCGTTGAGTTTGCTGAAGAGTTTTTCCGAGGCGATAAATCCCGCTACAGCGCCTTTTATGTCTCCTTTTATCCTGTATGCTCCGGCAAGCGCCCAGGTGGCGAAAGCAATGCCTTCGGCGTCTTTCGTTTTTTTGAATTCTCGAAGGGCTTTATTTATGTATTTCAACGCTCCCTTGTGGTCGCCCCGCGCCCTTAAGGCGAGGCCTATTCCCACGAGCGAGTCCGTTACAATCGAATTCTTCCGCAGTTTTATCGCGAGGGCCTTGGCCTCAAGGTAGAATCTTTCGGCTGGAATGAAGTTCCCGATAAGCCTTGACGTGTCGCCTAAGGACATAAGGCACGCGAGCAGGGCTTCCGGGTCGTTTTTCAGGAGTTTTTTCGCTTTAATATAAAGAGGCAAGGCTTCAAGAAAAAGAGAGTTTTTTCTTTTTCTTTCCGCTTGTTCGAAGATTTCGTACCCGTTTTTCACGAAGCGATTATAGCATTGTCCTTGCGGACGGCACAATGAATTAATAAACCCATGCGGCGCGTACAGTATAAAGCAGGTTAAAGCATTATGGGTGCAGGGGTCACCCCTGCCCTTGGATTATCTTTGAAAAAGCGCGGCGTTTCTGTTAATCTTTTTCCATGAAACTCCGTGTCGCGATAGCGCAGATAAATCCGATTGTGGGCTCTCTCGGCAAGAATGTTGAGAAGGTCTTGGATTTTACCCGGCGCGCCGAAAAAGAAAAAGCCGACATAGTCGTTTTTCCCGAACTTGTCTTAACCGGATACCCCCCCGAAGACCTTCTTTTAAAGCCTCACTTCATAGATGAAAACCTAATGCGCCTCGTCGAGGTCGCCAAGGCAACGCGGCACATCACCTCGATAGTGGGATTCGTGGACAGAGAAGAAGACATCTATAACGCGGCCGCGATAATCCATAAAGGAAAGGTTGCCGCGGTTTATCACAAGATGTATCTTCCGAACTACGGCGTTTTCGACGAGGAGAGGTATTTTCAATCAGGCGCGGGTCCTCTTAACTTCACGCTCGGGGGCGTAACAATCGGGGTCGGCATCTGCGAGGACATCTGGTATCCCGAAGGCCCTGCAAGGGCGCAGGCATTGGCCGGGGCGCAGGTCATCATAAACATAAACGCCTCGCCGTATCACTTCGGAAAACTCAGGGTAAGGGAGGAAATGGTCTCGGCGCGGGCCATGGATAACGAGGCGATAGTGGTTTACTGTAACATGGTAGGCGGCCAGGACGAACTCGTGTTCGACGGCCAGAGCATGATATTCGACGAGGAGGGCCGGATAATCGCGAGAGGCAAGGCGTTCGAGGAAGACCTTATCGTTATTGACCTTGACCTCGAAGGGGTCGCGAGAAAAAGGCTTCACGACACGAGGCGCAGGAAAGAAAGGCGTAAGGCCGAATTAGGGAATTTAAAAGTCAGGAGCGTTTCGCTCCCCGGAAAAATATTTGATAAGAAAAAAGCCGTAAGGACGAAACGCAGCCCGGCAATGCCGTTACCTCCGCCGGAGGAGGTGTTCCAAGCGCTCGTCCTCGGCGTAAAAGACTACGTGAAAAAAAACGGCTTCAAGCGCTGCGTCATAGGTTTTAGCGGAGGGATAGATTCCTCTCTCGTGGCCACGATAGCCGTTGAGGCCATAGGAAGAAAAAACATAACAGGCGTTTTCATGCCTTCCGGTTACACTTCAAGGGAGAGCAGCGTTGACGCGGTAAGGCTTGCGAAAAACTTAGGCCTTGAACTCCTAAAGATACCCATACAGCCCGTGTTCGAGGAATATCTGAAGACCCTTAAGCCCAGCCTCAAGAAACGCCGGACGGACGTTACCGAAGAAAACCTTCAGGCGAGGGTAAGGGGAAATATTCTCATGGCCTTATCGAACAAGTTCGGCTGGCTCGTTTTGACTACCGGGAATAAGAGCGAGATGAGCGTCGGGTACGCGACCCTTTACGGAGACATGGCCGGAGGGTTTGCGGTAATAAAAGACGTGCCGAAAACTCTCGTCTATGCCCTCGCGCTTCACGTAAACGAAAGGGCGGGGAAGGCGGTAATACCGGAGCGCGTTATAACAAAAGCGCCGACCGCCGAATTAAAGGCGAACCAGACCGACCAGGACACCCTGCCGCCGTACGGCGCGCTTGACGAGATACTTAAGGCTTACGTCGAGGACGATAAATCGCTTGACGACATAATTTCAATGGGTTTTAAAAAGACTCTCGTACGGCGAGTCATAGACATGGTTGACAAAAGCGAATACAAACGCCGCCAGGCCCCTCCCGGAGTAAAGATAACCCCGCGCGCCTTGGGTAAAGACCGCAGAATGCCCATAACGAACAAATATAAGGAGAGGTAGAGGGTGGTTGTTCGTTCATCCTTTGACAAGCTCAGGAGGCTCAGGACGAACGGAATATGCCATATAGTAAAGATTAGTTATTTTTGTAGGTTTTTTCGGGAAACAATCATTCCGTTTGACGCATCGAAAACATATTCAACGTTGTCAATTGTTTGCATAATGAAACGGTAGTTGTAGGGCTCTTCGAAGCCGATAACTTTTTTAAGGAAAAAATAATGGCTTACCGTAGGACGAATAGCCGAGGGGTCTTTGATTAAGTCTTTCGTGCTGTAACTTTTTAAAAGTTTACCTTCCTTGTAGAATGCTATGGCAAGATGTTCATCCGAAGGTTCGTGTCCTCTCGGCCAATTACCCATCCTCACAAGGTATTTTCCGTCATGTGAAATGTATGTTTTGAACGCATACCAGCCGTCAACCTTCCATAATACTTTTTCCGTGCCGTCATTGTTTATCTCAAAGAGGGTCCCGTAACCTTTATCATGGTCATATTTCGCTTCAGGGTCGGGCGTCATTTCGAAATAAAACCTGCCGTCGGTTGTAACAACGTAGGGATAAGGCGCCATTTCCTCGTCCGCCGCGGACGGTGAACAGGAAATAAGAACAAACAATACAATTAAAACAGCTCTCAACATAGACCCCTACCCAAGCCTCTCCTTTAACAGCCGCGACACTACTCCGGGATTCGCCTGCCCCTTCGTCGCCTTCATCACCTCGCCGACGAAGAATCCCATGAGTTTTAAGTTTCCGGCTTTATATTTTTCAACCTCTTTCAAGTTATTCGCCACGATTTCCTCGACTATCTTTACGAGTGAGCCTTCGTCCGAGATCTGAACAAGGCCTTTTTCTTTCACAATGATTGATGCGGTCTTTCCTGCCTTGAACATCTCTTCAAAGACCTCTTTTCCCATCTTGCCGCTTATCAAGCCGTCTTTTATGAGTGTAAGGAGTTCGGCAAGTTTTTCCGGCGTAACGGGCGAGGCTTTTATGTCAAGAGAGTTTTCATTAAGGAGTTTTAAGAGTTCTCCCATGACCCAGTTCGAGACGGTCTTCGGCTCGTTAAATTTCTTGACGCACTCCTCGTAAAAATCCGCCACCGCCTTTTCCGCCGTTAAAACTCCCGCGTCGTATGAGGGAAGCCCATAGCTTTTTACGAACCGCTCTCTTTTTTCCTGAGGCAGTTCCGGAAGGGTCTTTTTGATTTTAGAGACCTCTTTTTCTTCCACGATCAAAGGCAACAAATCAGGCTCCGGAAAATACCTGTAATCGTGCGCCTCTTCCTTAGACCTCATGGAGCGCGTTACCCCTTTTGACGGGTCGAAGAGGCGCGTTTCCTGAACAACCCGCTCTCCGCTTTCCAAAACCTCAATCTGCCGACATGTCTCGTACGCGACCGCGTCTTTCAGGAATTTAAAAGAGTTCATGTTCTTGAGTTCGGCCTTTGTGCCCAATTTTGTTTCGTTGGCAAGGCGTATGGATACGTTCGCGTCGCAGCGGAGGCTTCCTTCCTGCATGTTGCCGTCGCAGATTTCAAGGTAAACGAGTATGTCCCTTATTGATTTCAAGTATGCGACTGCCTCGTCAGGGGTGCGAATATCGGGCTCGCTCACGATTTCTATCAAGGGCACGCCGGTTCTGTTGAGGTCAACGAAGCTCGCGCCGGTTTCTTCCGGAGTTTCTCCGTGGAGGAGTTTCCCGGCGTCCTCTTCCATGTGGATGCGCGTTATGCCGATTCTTTTCGCCTTGCCGCCGTCAGCCTCTATGTCGAGGTATCCGCCTGTCGCGAGAGGCTCGTCGTACTGGGATATCTGGTAGCCCTTGGGGAGGTCGGGGTAAAAGTAGTTTTTTCTCGCGAACACGCTCTTAGCGTTTATCTTGCAGTTTATTGCAAGCCCCATTTTTATCGCGAACTCGACCGAGGTTTTATTCAATACAGGCAAAACCCCCGGCATGCCGAGGCATATTGGGCAGGTCTGGGTATTGGGTTCGGCGCCGAATCTTGTCGAGCAGGAGCAGAAGAGTTTGGACTTTGTGAGGAGTTGGGCGTGGACCTCGAGCCCGATTACTGTTTCGTATTTCACGCGGCCTCCGTCATCTTAAGGGCTTTGTTCCTGTAGCTTATGTTCGCGCCGACCTTGAAACTCAATCCAACCGGCTTTCTGATGCATCTTTTCATGATGTTCTTAAGACTGTAGGTGTTTCTGTATATCCAGTAATATCCGGCCTGAAGTTCCTTTGCGGTCATGCCCTTGGGTTTAAAGACTACTTCTCCGGTGTGGTATTTGCTCCAGTCCCTGTCAATTATCCTGTTGTCTTTTTCGAGTTCTTCGTAGAGCCTTGTTCCGGGAAGAGGGGTGAGTATGTGGAACTGCGCGGCCGCGATATTGTTATCCATTATGAAGTCGAAGGTGTTTTTGAATACCGAAGGGTCGTCCTCGTCGAGGCCGAAGACGAAGCTCGCTATGACGTTAATGCCGGCGCCGTGTATTATTCTGATGGATTCTTTGTAACTGTCCGGAGAGTTCCATGACTTATTCATGTTTTTAAGGTTAGCCTTGGAGAGGCTCTCAAAGCCGATGAAAGCGTATTTTCCGCCGCACTTCGCATAGAGGTTTACGAGCTCAATGTCCTTGGCGAGGTTTATCGACGCCTGTCCCCCCCAGGTCTTTTTCAGCGGGATAAGGGCGGTGAAGAGTTCTTTCGCGTACTTAGGTTGCCCGATGATGTTGTCGTCCATGAAAAAAAAGTTTTTAGTGTCGAACCGCGATACCTCGTTTATGACCTCGGCCACGGGCCTTACGCGAAATTTCTGGCCGAAGAACGCCGTTACGGCGCAGTAACTGCAGTCGAACGGGCATCCGCGCGTCGCCTGAATAGCATTAAAGCCGGACGAGTACATCTTCCTGTCAAGCAGGTCTCTTCTCGGGCACGGCAGTCCGCTGAGTTCGGGCAGGCCTTCTCCTTTGTATATGGGCTTCAAATTCCCCTTTTCCAAATCATGAAGAAGCGTTTGCCAGACCCCTTCCGCCTCTCCGACCACCACACTGTCAGCGTGAATAAGGGCTTCGTCGGGGAGAGCGGACACGTGTATGCCGCCCATGACGACCTTCGTCCCTTTTTTCCTGAAGCCGTCGGCCAGTTCGTACGCGTGAGGTATCTCGCACGTAAGGCCGGTTATTCCGACAAGGTCGGCCTTTTGGCCGTAGTCAATCGCCTTTACCCTCGTGTCAAGTATCTCGACGTCCCAGTCCGGCGGAGTAAGGGCCGCGAGGGTCGGGAGCGCGAGCCTTATGAATCCGGCCTTGCCGCTCTTCGATAGGCCGCCGAAGTAGCTCCTGTCTCCTTTGGGGAGGATGAGAAGGAGTTTTTTATCGGGTGAAGCGCTCATATCCCCGGCCTTCTCTTGTGCCAGTCGGTTGATTTTTCGTAAGCAAAGGCCGCGTTCAGTATCGTTTGTTCGTCCAGATGTCTTCCGAGGAGCTGGAGTCCTATGGGGAGGCCGCTTTTCGTGAACCCGCATGGAAGGGATATGCCGGGGATTCCCGCGAGGTTGCAGGATATCGTGAATATGTCAGAGAGATACATGGTAAGAGGGTCGTCGGTTTTTTCTCCGAGCTTAAAGGCCGCGGTCGGCGCGGTCGGAGTAAGGATTACGTCACATTTTTTGAACGCCTCATCGAAGTCGCCCTTAATCAAGGTTTTTACCTGCGAGGCCTTTTTATAGTACGCGTCGTAATAGCCCGCGGATAAGGCGTAGGTGCCGAGCATTATGCGTCTTTTGACCTCGCTCCCGAAGCCCTTGTCGCGGGTTTCCTTGTACATGTCGAGAAGGCCCTTGCCCGAATCGAGTCTAAGGCCGTACTTAACCCCGTCAAAGCGGGCGAGGTTGCTTGACGCCTCTGCCGTCGCAACGAGATAATAGACCGATACGGCGTATTGCGTATGGGGAAGAGACACCTCGACTGTTTCACAGCCTAAGCCTTTTAAAATCTCGATTGCCGCTCCTACAGCTTCCTCGACCTCTTTATCAAGGCCGTCAACAAAGTATTCTTTCGGTATGCCGAGCTTAAGCCCCTTTACCTTGCCGCTCAAAGACGCGGCGTAATCAGGGACAGGCGCGTTTATCGAAGTCGAATCCTTTGGGTCGTGCCCGGCTATGGCGGATAAGACGAGGGCGGAGTCGGTAACGTCTTTTGTTATGGGTCCGGCTTGGTCGAGAGAGGAGGCAAAGGCTATCATGCCGAAGCGCGACACTCTGCCGTAAGTCGGTTTAAGCCCCACCACTCCGCAAAGAGATGCGGGCTGGCGTATGGAGCCTCCTGTGTCCGTGCCGACCGAGGCCGTGCAAAGCCCTGAGG
>JBAQMW010000126.1:0-9118 GCA_049303155.1 Thermodesulfobacteriota bacterium
CGAGCGGGTACCCCGATATGGCGCGCTCGGCGACATAGCAATATCAATCGAGAAGGCCGCAATGCAGGCCAAGGAATTCGGAGTGAGTTTAGAGAGCGAGATGAAAAGGCTGCTTACTCACAGCGTGCTTCACCTCATGGGTTTTGACCACGTGAAAGGGGGCCGTCAGGCAAGGCTTATGAAGGAGAAGAGCGAGGCGGTGTTGAAGGCTCTGCCGGATTGTTGAAAAATAAAGATTTACGTCATGCTCTACGGCATGAGGCTCGCGGGAGAGGCGTTTCAAAAGGCCGCTGGCGCGAAGTTTACGTAGCTCAGCCCTTTAGGGCTGATATATATCAGGGCTGAAGCCCTGAGCTACAAAAGAGAAAGACCAAGCCTGTCAGGAAAGAGATAAAGACTCGTGGATTCATCATCCAAGAAAATACTCATAATATATTCAGCCGTCGCGTGGGTGGTAATCGCGGCTTCGGTTTACGGCGGCCGGCATTTGTATCTCACGTACGTCAAGCCCAACATGCCGGAGGGCATGGCCAAGGAACTTGTAAAGCCGGGTGTTTTGAAAGGCGAGGGGCTTTTGGCCAAAAGAAAAGTTTTCAAGGATTCCTCGATCGGTTACGTGACCGATATTACCACGGGAAGGCCGGTCGGAGACAGATTTCCTGTCGGAGTTGCCGGTGCAAAGGGCGCGGTGTTCTTGGACGAAAAATGGAATGTCGAATCGTTCGTTGATTTCAAAAAGTGCGAGTGCCCCGACCAAATCGAATTCGTGGACGTGGAGAACGATTGGGTCAGCGAGTTCATGGTGAGGTCTTCGGACAAGGGCTTCATGCTTTTGAATAACAACGGCGACGTGCTCTGGACTTACGCGAAGGATACGGGCGCGAGCGACACGGCGACGGGCGACTTTGACGGCGACGGCAGGAAGGATTTCGCAATCGCTGTTTACGAAGAAGGCATACGGATTCTCGACGGGAAAGGCAACGAGATGTGGCAAATTCCGGTTGAAGACGTCTGGCGTGTCGAGGCCGGCGACGTTGACAACGACGGAAAGTCGGAAATCGTGCACTACGGGTGGGAGGGGAATATCACGGCGATAAATTCAGCCGGAGAAGAGGTCGGAAGCACGGCGTCCGAAAGCGAGGTTTCTTATTTCATTGTTTCGAGATGGCCGGATATTGACGGAGACCTTCACATGATAGGCTGCGACGGTTCCCCCCTTTTACAAAGGGGGGTCGGGGGGGATTACGGCAAGGCCTCGTTTTTGGTAATGGATTTCAACGGAGGAGAGAGGGCGAGGCTGGAGGCGCCGCAGTGCAACGAGTTCGACGGCATGAAAGGCGCGTTCGTGGATTTTAACGGCGACGGCTGGAAATACTTTATTGTCATGACATCGAGCGAGGAATGGGACAGGTCGGCTCTTTATCTTTACGACCCAAACGGAGCGCTTGTGTATCATGAGATTTTGCCTTACTCCATGGGGGAGATGACGGCAGTGTCCGTTACAGGGTCAGGCGCGGAAGTCATACTTGTCGGCGGAGATGAAACGGTATGGCAATACGAGTTGAACGGAAAGCCGAAGTAGAGTCATTGCGCGGCTTGCTTTATACACCTTGACTTGCTATAGTAGGTGTATAAATATCGGGAGGTGTCATATGTCGAGGACAAATATAGTGCTTGACGATAGGCTTGTGAAGGAGGCTTTAAATCTTACTCATCTTAAGACGAAAAAAGACGTCGTTAATTATGCCCTTGAAGAGCTTGTCCGCAAGATTAAGAGGAAGGGTCTTCTTAAACTCGAAGGAAAAGTGAAGTGGGAGGGGAGCCTTTCCGAGATGAGGGAAAGCAGGGCATGATACTTGTCGATACAAGCGTGTGGGTGGATTTCTTAAGAGGCGGAAAATCCATTCACCGCGAGGCCTTGCGCAATCTCATAGAGGACGGGGAAGATATTTGTATTACGGAGATAATCTTTACTGAGATTCTTCAGGGGATAAAGAGCGATAAGGATTTCGGGGTTATGAGGGATTATCTTCTTGAATTTCCCATTTATGCCCCGAAGGGCGTTATGACGTATTTGAACGCGGCGCGGATTTACAGGGATTGCAGAAAAAGAGGCAAGACGGTGAGGAAAACCGTTGACTGCATAATCGCGGCCATAGCGATTGAAAACGGATTGACCTTGTTGCACAAAGACAAAGATTTCGACGCCATAGCGTCATGCGTTACGCTGAAGGTGTTCGGGGGTTTAAAGAAGGCGTAAGATTAAGATACGGAGGAACGTATGCCATATAAACGAATGGATATAATGTAGGGTGGGCTCAGCCCACCGGTGTATTATATGAACAATTCCACCACCCCCCAAAAGCCATCGAACTGGTTCGAGGCGTTGAACTGCGCCATCGAGGGCATCATCTATGCCTTCAAGACGCAGAAGCACATCCGCTACCACTACGTCATAGCGGCTCTGGTTTTATTCCTGAGTTTATTCCTTAACCTCTCTCTCATCGAGTTCGTGCTTTTCGCAATAGCGGTCATAATACTTTTGGCGGCGGAGATGTTTAATACCGCCATAGAAGAGACCGTGAACCTTGTCGAAGAAAAACATCATATCCTCGCCAAAAACGCCAAGGACGTCTCGGCGGGCGCGGTGCTTATCTCGGCAATGGCGGTTTTGCTTATGAGTTACGTGGTGTTTTCGCGCTATATCTACGGACCTGCTACCGGAGTTTTGATAAGCGCCGAGCGTTTCGCTCTCCATATATCGGTTATATCGCTTCTTTCTGTTCTTATCGCAGTCATAGCAGTGAAGGCGTATTTCGGAAAAGGAACTCCTCTTCACGGCGGGCTTCCGTCCGGGCACGCGGCATTAAGTTTTTCCATCTGGACTTGCATAACGCTTCTTTCAAAAGAGCCTTACGTGAGCGTCTTGACTTTAGTCCTTGCGGTAATGGTCAGCCACTCGCGGCTCTTGAAGGGCATACACACCAAGTTCGAAATAGTCATGGGCGCGCTATTGGGCGCGGGTCTTACGTTTTTGATTTACTACGTCTTCTCCATGATACTCAGATGATATTCGGATGAAAAAGACGATATTCTTCTCCATACTCGCGGCCATTCTTTGCATAGCGGCGTTCGAGCCTTTCGGCATCTGGCCTTTCGGTCTTATCGGGCTTATTCCTTTATTTTTCGCCCTCGAAAAACTTTCTCCCAAGAAGGCATTTATCGCGGGCTGGGTTTACGGGTTCGTGTTTTTTGTCGGGACTGTTTACTGGGTCGTGCACTCGATGTATGTTTACGGAGGAGTGCCGTTCGCGGTGAGCGTCGCCGTGATGTTTCTTTTGGCCGCGTATCTCGCGCTCTTTCCGGCCTTCTTCGCTTTTATTCTCAACTCTACCTCTTACAGGGGCATCGGCTTCGCGCTCTTCGCAGGAAACCTTTGGGCCGCGTTCGAGTATTTAAGGAGCGAGCTTTTTTTAGGTTTTCCGTGGGCGCTCATCGGATATTCGCAAACCGGATTTTTGCCTCTTATCCAGATGGCTGACGTGGCCGGAGTCTTCGGGGTTTCGTTCTTCGTTGCGTCCATAAATGCCCTCGTCTATATTTTTCTTTTCCGCGCAAGAAGTTTAAGGGAGATTGTCAAATACGGCGCAATATTTGTTTTAGCGCTTCTTCTTGCCTATGGTTACGGAGTCAAAAGGATAAACCACGTCAGGGCCGAGGCCGAAACGTGGGATAAAATAAAGGTCTCGGCGGTTCAGGGCAATATCGAGCAGAATCTCAAGTGGGAAGACCGTTACAAGATAAAAACGCTCGATGTGTATTCGTCATTAAGTAAGGAGGCGAAAGAGCAGGGCGCGGAGCTTATAGTCTGGCCCGAGGCGGCCATGCCGTTTTATCTCAACTACGATAAGCAGTTATTGCCGCTCGTCGCGGACGTGCCGAAAAGCACGGGTGCGTTCCTGCTCACGGGCGCGCCTCATTACGAGCAAATTCCCGGCAGTAACGTCTATAAGAGTTTGAATAGCGCGTTTCTTTTTTCTCCGGACGGAGAAATCGCAGGCCGTTACGATAAAATCCGCCTCGTGCCTTTCGGCGAGTATGTGCCTTTGAAGAAAATCCTTTTCTTCGTTGACAAGATGGCCGTCGGGGTCGGGGATTTCGCGCCCGGGATGGGGCCTGAGCCCATAAGATTCAAAGGACAGGGCGCGGGTGTCTTGATATGCTACGAGGTTATATTTCCCGAAATATCGAGGCAGATGGTTCGCAACGGCGCGACCCTTCTCGTAAACATCACGAACGACGGCTGGTTCGGCAACACCTCCGGCCCTTATGAGCACTTCGCCATGAGCAAGATGAGGGCGATTGAAAACAGGATTTATCTCGTCAGAGCCGCCAATACGGGAATAAGCGCACTCATTGACCCGACGGGCAAGGAAGTCGGAAAGACACGCCTCATGGAGCGCGCCGTGCTTACCGGGGAGGCGCGTTTTAAAAAGGTTACCCCCTTTTATAAAGGGGGGTTAGGGGGGATTACAGGCAACGAGACGTTTTTTTCGTCAATCGGCCATATTTTTCCTTTCTTAACCATCGGGTTTTCGGTTATCATGTTTGTTTTGAGATTTAGAGGCAGGAGGGTGTAGAGATTCCTCCCTTTTTCAAAGGGAGGTCAGGAGGGATTACCGATGTTTGAAGAGGTAAAGGAAATGCTTTCCGCGTCAAAGGCGAAGCTCATCGAAGTAAGAGGTTATCTTTGACCCGGAAAAATGCGCTAAGGAATTGTCCGAGATAGAAGGTAAGACTGCGGCTCCGGATTTCTGGGCCGATAAAACGGCCGCCGAAAAACTCATGAAGAGAAAGTCCTCCGTAGAGGCGAGGTCGCAGGATTTCAAATCCATAGCAAGCCTCGTGGAGGACGCCGAGGTCTTGCTCGCCCTCGCCGAGGAGGAAAGCGACGCCGGCACCGCCAAAGAGGCCGAGGCGAAGTTGAAAGAGGCCGATAAGGCCATAAAGGACGTCGAGATAAAAAGGCTTCTCGGCAAGGAGCACGATAAATCCGGAGCCATAATCGCAATACATCCCGGCGCCGGAGGCACCGAGGCGCAGGACTGGGCCTCCATGCTCATGAGGATGTATACGAGATGGGCGGAACTCCGGGGTTATAAGGTCGAGGTCTTGGATTATCTTGCCGGAGAAGAGGCTGGGATAAAAAGCGTTACGTTTACGGTCGAGGGCGATTACGCCTACGGGTATATCAAGGCTGAAAGCGGGGTGCACAGGCTCGTGAGGATTTCTCCTTTCGATTCGGCGAAAAGACGGCACACGTCCTTTGCCTCGGTCTTCGTGTATCCGGAGATAGAAGAGGACGTGGAGGTCGAGATAAACGAGGCCGACTTGAGGGTGGACACCTACCGCGCGGGCGGCGCCGGAGGCCAAAATGTGAATAAGGTTGAAACCGCCGTAAGGATAACGCACGTCCCGAGCGGCATAGTGGTGCAGTGCCAAAACGAGAGAAGCCAGCATAAAAACCGCGTCATCGCCATGAAGGTCTTGAGGGCGCGCCTCTACGAACAGAAAAAGCGCGAGGAAGAGGAAAAACTCAAGAGCATAACTCAGGAAAAACGCGACATAGCGTGGGGAAGCCAGATACGCTCATACGTCTTACAGCCCTACAGGCTCATTAAAGACCACAGGACGGGCATTGAGGCGGGCAACGTCGACGCCGTCCTGGACGGAGACATAGACGAATTCATAGAGGCATACTTGAGAAAAGTTGCATCAAGGGCGTAAGGAGAAAAGGCGGGGTAGAGGAAAGAAGGCGCCCCGGAGAGGGTAGATACTCGTTTTCGTAGGGCAGGGCTTTAGCCCTGCGAAAAAGCCATGTAAAAAAGACCGCAGACCTGAAGGTCTGCCCTACGGAAAGATACAATGGGGGTGTAGCGTTATCTCGGCTGAGGCGTTTTTGCCGGGGCGTACGGGGTGGATTGCAATAACTCCGAAAGCCTCATGCCCTCTTGCATGTGACGGTATGCCAAATCCGATTGTCCGTTGTCGCCGTACGCTATGCCGAGATTATAGTGGGCTTCGGAGTAGAAAGGATTTAAGTATACGGCGGCCTCGAACTCTTTAATGGCGTCCGGAAGCCGCTTTGCGATGTAGTAGGCGTTGCCGAGGTTGAAGCGGGATTTGGGTTTTTGAGGGGCTTTGGCTATGATGTCTTCGCCGAGCGTTACTTCGTTATCCCAGACCGGATTTCTCTTGAACGCCGCGCCGCCGTACGCAAGGGACGCAAGAAGGAAGAATGCCAAGCTTATAAAAATTCCTTTTCTTTTCGCCATATTAACGGCGAATATAACATACGGAACCGCTCTGTGTAAAGCGGTCTCTTCGCCGGGCTTGCCTTTGACGGCGGATTGAGCCAGTCCCCCCTTTTTGTCATTTTTTTGTCATTCCCGCGGTCTGTTATTCTGTCATTGCGAGGGCGGGGTACCCATCCGAAAGATGGGTCGCTCCCGAAGCCGAAGTTGCGAGCCCTTCGACTTCGCTCTGGGCAGGCTCCGCGAAGCAAACCCATCTTTACAATCACGAGATTGCTTCGCCGACCCACGCCGCTTGGCGTGAGTGCCCCGCGCACTGACAAATTCGTCTTATCGTTCGGACGCTCCGGCGTGGGAACGGGGGGCGTCAAGTATAAATACCCAAAAAATACATTGACAAGATGTTGATTTAGGAAGTAACATTAAAGGATAGAAGTAGTTTATGGAATTTGCATAAAGTTTAGGATTGGTCTTCGTAGGGCAGGGCTTTAGCCCTGCTGTAAAAATAGAAGTAGGGTGGGCTGTGCCCACCGTTTACAGGAGTGAATATCCGATATTTTGGCGGGCTGAGCCACCCTACAAGATTATATACGGTCGCACCTATGGAGGTTCAAGATGTCGCGAGAGAACCGTACAACATGGTTTATAAAAGATAAAATCTGCAAGTGGAAACAAAGAAAAGGCAAAAAGGGTTTTATATTTTTATGCTCTAAATTCCTCGTGATGGGCGCCGTGCTTGCCGCAAGCATTGCCGGCATCGTAGAGGCCGCTCCAACGGGTGGCGTCATAACAAACGGAAGCGGCGACATCACTCAGGAAGATACGGCCACAAACATCCAACAGAACACCCAGCGGCTCGACATAAACTGGCAGACCTTCTCGACCGGCGTTGCCGAATCAATAAACTTTTTCCAGCCTAATGCCGATTCAATAGCCATAAACAGGGTTATAGGCGGTTTGCCGAGCGAGCTCATGGGCGCCCTCACCGCAAACGGCCGCGTATTCGTATTGAATAACGCCGGCATCACGTTCTATTCCACTTCTCACGTAAACGTAGGCGCGCTCCTTGCAACGACCGCGGACGTCGTTAGCGAAGACGGCACGAAGCTCGTCTTTTCAAACGCCGGTTACGGAGCTGTGTCCAATCAAGGCGAAATCCATGTCTCGGACAACGGCTTCGCCATACTTGCCGCGCCTCACGTGGAAAACACGGGTATAATACAGGCAAATCTCGGGCAGATACGTCTTGCCTCGACAACGGATTTTACGCTCGACCTTCGCGGCGACGGCCTTATAGAATTTGCGGTGCCGAAGGAAGTAATCTCGACTTTAGGCGGCGAGGGCAAGCCCATTGGCGTTGACAATACCGGCACACTTCGCGCGGGCGTCATAAGCATTTCCGCCAACCTCGCGTCAGGAGTAATCCAAAGCGTGGTGAACCTTGACGGCGTAATTGACGCGAGCGCCTTTGCTCCGGGACAAGACGGCGGAACGGTTCTCGTGGATTCGAGAGGCGGCATTAATATCACAGGCGAAATCCACGCCAACGCGGTTGAAAACGGTAATGGCGGGGCTATTTATACATGGGCGGACGGAGTCAATAACTTTACGGCGGATGCGCTCATCACGGCCAACGGAGGCGCGGTCTCAGGCGACGGCGGCTTTATAGAACTCAGCGGAAATAATATCAGGGTGCGGGGAGACGTCTCTCTCTCTGCTCCGAACGGAAAGCCCGGAACCATTCTTTTAGACCCGCCTGCAATAACAATAGAGAATGGCACAGGCTCCGGAAGCACCGCTACTGTTTACGAACAGTGGATAGAGAGCCAGTCCGTGGCCGGTGTAAATGTAGCTCTCGCGGCGGACGATACCATCACCATGAGCGACCTCGCGACAGATGGTGTTCTGCAAGGCGGGTCAGGCGATATTTCGCTGAGCGTTTTGGGCGATGATGTGACAGACGGCATATTCTTTGATGATATAACCAATACGATTAGAACAACCACCGGCGGTATCATCCTTAACGCGGTAGCAGGGTCAGGGGCTGTTTCTGGCGGCGTCAACTTAGGCAATCTTGAGACAACCGGCAACGACGGACACATCACCATAAACGCCGGCTCCGGCGGCATACGGGTTGCGAGCATTGCGACCGGCGGCATCGGCGTGGAGTCTCCCGGCGATGTCGCTTTGACGACCGTAAATAACGGGGATATAACAACAGGCCCGATCACAATCACTGCGTCAACGAACAGTAATTGGATGGCGTCGGCCGATCTCAATATAAATGCCGGAGGCGGCCTCATTGTCAACGGCGATATAAATGTAACCGCCTTTGCATCACCGGCAAGCACAGGCACTGCCTATGCCTATGCGTACGCAAACCTTTATGCCGCAAATAACATCACCGTGAACGGCAACGTAACCGTAGATGCGACTGCGATAAATAACGCAAATTCCGCCTCCTATGCGATGGCAAGAGCGTATTTTTATGCCGACGCCGCAATAAGTGACCTCTCGGTTACAGGTAATATACTCGTAAGCGCGTATGCCGAGCAGACAGGGGTAAGCTCGTCAAGCAGTGTCTCTGCTCAGGCGTCGGCATGCGTCTATGGCGGCAATATTGATATAAACGGCAACGTAACCGCTAATGCGACAGCCCTAAACACCGTGAATGGTTACTATGGGGCGCTCGACGCCGACGCATACCTTTACGCAACGGCAATAGGCGACCTCTCGATTAACGGCGATATACTCGTAAGCGCGGACGCCGGGCAGGACGCGCCAACCGGCGGCGCCGGTTACGC
>JBAQMW010000127.1:0-6558 GCA_049303155.1 Thermodesulfobacteriota bacterium
GCTGCAATAGGAGCCGGTGGCTTTGGTGGAGCTGGCGGCGGCGTTGCCAAAACAGGAGCCTCAGGCATTTCGAATTCTATCTCTGCGAGGATTTCCTCTTCAGCCGGTTTTTCCGCTGAAGCAGCCGCTTTCGCCGGACGCGATAAAAGGGCGCGGATTCTCTTTATGAGATCTTCGGATTCGAACGGTTTTACTATATGGTCGTCCGCGCCGGAGGCCGCCATCAGTTTCGTGTCAATCATTTCAAAGGTGCCGGCCAAAAGGAGCACGGGGATTTCTTTGAGCGAGGGATGCTTTTTTATGAAAGAAGAAACCTCGTACCCGGTTTTCCCGGGCATAGTCACGTCCGCGATTACGAGGTCGGGCTTTATCTCCTCGGCTTTTTGCACGGCCGCTTCTCCGTCGCCGACTATGACGAGGTCGTAGTCTTCGGACGCGAGGGTAAGGGAGATGACTTTCTGTATGGTAATGCTGTCGTCGGCAAGGAGTATTTTTTTGGCCACTCTTTTAGCGCCTTCTTGTTCGTTATTATAACTAATTAGGTAAAATTATCATTTAATTATCGAATAAGTCAAGGGTTTTCTGTCCTGCGGACGGCGAAAACAGTTATCGGTGGACGGTTATCGGTAAAGATTGGGGGCATTGGTTTATTCTTTTGTCATTCCCGCTCAAAAGACCGCGGGAATGACAAAGGGGGCGGACTGCGGGAATGACAGACAAAAAAACAAGAACCAAGAAGGTGGGCACAGGCCACCCTACACCGTCAAAATCCACCCCTTTTTTCCTTTTTCGTTATCACTCACCGCCAAAAATCCACCCTCCTTCGATTTCGCTCAGGACAGGTTTAACCTCCCATTCCTCGCATAAAAACAATCAATCTTTTCTCCCGCAAATCGCCCAGAATTCGCCTCTTTTTCTCCTCTATTTATACTCAAATTTTCCCTTGACAAAACCCATGTTCAGGCATATAGTTAGGCAGTAAGTGGGATAAGGTGGGATAAGGTGTTATTAAAGTAGGCCATAGTGGTATGTTTGCATGGTATTTTTACCTTATTGATTTTTGAAAAGATCTTTTGTTTTGAAAGGAAATATCCTGTATGTTTCGCGGAAGATTCGAGCATACGATAGACGCAAAAGGCAGGCTGAGCATCCCAATAAAATTCAGGGACGTTCTTTCCGAAACCTACGACACGCGCCTCGTCGTCACGACCTACGACGGCTGCCTTATGGCGTATCCCTTTAAAGAGTGGCAGATGCTCGAAGAGCGCATCGCCGGGCTTTCGGAATTCAAAAAAGACGCGAGGGCGTTTTTGAGGTTCTTCTATTCGAGCGCCGCCGATTGCCCCATAGACAGGCTCGGAAGGATACTCGTTCCCCAGTCGCTTCGCGCCTACGCGAAACTCGAAAAGGAAGTGATGCTCGTCGGCGCGTTTAAGCAGTTCGAGATATGGAGCAAGCCCATGTGGCAGGCGGCAGAAAGCGCCTCGTCGCGCGACGACATAGGCAACATGTTAGAGCGGCTCGGTATCTGAGGTGAAGTTTAGCCACACCTCCGTGATGCCGCTTGAGGCGTTGCGCTACCTAAATTGTAAAAGTAACGGGGTTTACGTTGACGGCACAGCCGGAGGAGCAGGACACTCCGTAAGGATACTCGAAGCGTCCGCTCCTTCGGGGAGACTCGTCGCGCTCGACGTTGACGAAGACGCAATCGAAGAGGCGAAAAGCGTTCTTCGTGCGTACGGGAAAAGGGCGACGATAGTAAGGGAAAATTATTGCAACATAAAGGACGTCTTGGAAGATCTCGGCATAAAAGAGGTTAGCGGCATATTGCTTGACCTCGGAGTTTCTTCCCATCAGTTCGAAGAACACGGGCGGGGGTTCAGTTTCATGAGGGATGCGCGGCTCGATATGAGGATGGATACGAGGCAAGAATTTTCGGCGTTCGAATTGATAAACGAATATGCCGAGGAAGACCTTAAAAGGATATTTCGCGAGTATGGCGAAGAAAAATTCGCCGGCCCCATGGCAAGAGCCATAGTAAGGGAGAGAGTCAAAAAACCCATAGAGACGACGATGGAGCTTTCTCGTTTGGTGTCCGGCTTTTACGGAAGGCGTCCCCAAAGGATACATCCCGCCACAAAGGTCTTTCAGGCCGTAAGGATGGAAGTGAACAATGAGCTCGGCAACCTCCGGTCCGCTCTCGACAAGGGCATGGAGGTTTTGGAAAGCAACGGCAGGTTCGTCGTCATATCGTTTCATTCGCTCGAAGACAGGACAGTGAAGATCGCCTTTAAGCGCTATTCGTCGGGGTGCGAGTGCCCGAGCGATTTTCCGCAGTGCGTTTGCGGAAAAGAGCCCATCGCACGGGTCTTAACGAAGAAGGCCGTTATTCCGTCTCCCGGAGAGATTGCGGTTAATCCGAGGTCGAGGAGCGCGAAGTTGAGGGCTTTGGAAAAGATTTGACAGGGGACTGTCCCCGGAATTAGAGGGTTTTCGCATGAGGGCTAACACGAGGGCGTTCGGCGCCGCCACCTTGAGAGGGCAAAGCATAAAGGTAAGGAGAAACCTGAAAGACCTGCGTTTCTTCTTCACCGCGGCGCTCGCGGTTTTTGTTTTTTCCGGAGTCGTTTTCGTTTACCTGTTTTCGAGGCTCACGACGGTGAAGCTCGGCTACGAGATTTCGAAGCTGAACGAGGGCAAGGCCGTCGAGTCCGAGAGGAACAAGCGTCTCAGGTTCGAGATTACGAGGCTTAAGTCGCCTTCTAATCTCGAGAGAATAGTAAAAGAGGAGACGGGGCTCGATTATCCGGGTAAACACCAGATAGTGCGAGTGAAATGACGAGCGGCGGCAGGTGGGTTAACATAAGAATCGCGGTCGTAATCGGCGCGTTCGCGGTTTTCTTCGGAGTTGTTTGGGCGAGGGCTTTTTGCCTTCAGGTTGTGGAGCGGGAGCGCCTCTCGCGGATAGCCAAAAACCAGCACGAGCGTGTCGTCAAGATGCCGTCTCAAAGGGGAGGCATCTTCGACAGAAACCACGAGGAACTTGCCGTAAGCATAGAGGTGGATTCGGTTTTCGCGAGGCCTTCGGAAGTCGAGAATTCGGCTCGCGCGTCCTCGGCCATATCCAAGGCCGTCGAAGTTTCTCCGGCGGCGCTTAAAAGAAGCCTCGATTCGGAAAAGCGTTTCGTATGGATAAAAAGGCAGGTTGACCTCGCAAGCGATAAGAGGGAGGCCATAAACGGAGTGAAGGGGGCCGGCACGGTAAAGGAGATGCGCAGATTCTATCCCAACCGCGCGTTGGGCGCGAACCTCGTCGGTTTCGTGGGCATTGATTCGAACGGCCTCGAAGGCATCGAGCGCCATTACGACGGCTATTTGAAAGGCGAGACCGTTACTGTAAGGGCCGAAAGAGACGCCGGCGGGAGGCTTCTTCTTTATGGGGACGTGGAAGACGGAACAAACGGCATGGACGCCGTTCTTACCATAGACAAGAATATCCAGTACTTCGCCGAAAGGGCGCTCGCGAAGGCCGTGGCCAAGTTTCGCGCCAAGGCCGGGGCCGCGCTCGTCATGGATCCTGTTACCGGGGAGATACTGGCGATGGCGAATCTTCCGTCTTACGACCCGAATGACTTCAAAAGATTTTCGCCTCACGACCGGAGAAACAGAATAGTAACGGACGCGTTCGAGCCCGGCTCCACGATAAAGCCGTTTCTCCTTGCCGCCGCGCTTGAGGAAGGCGTGGTAAAACTCGACGATTCTTTCTTTTGCGAAAACGGCAGATACAAGGTCGCGGACAGGACTTTTCATGACAAGAAGAAATACGGAAACCTTTCGGCAAGGGAAATAATCAAGTACTCGAGCAACATAGGCGCGGCAAAGATGGGCGAGAGGCTCGGGCAGAGGCGCTATTACAGGTATTTAAACGAATTCGGCTTCGGCGCGAAGACCGGCATAGACCTGCCGGGCGAGGCCACGGGCATCTTGAGGCACTATAACGCGTGGTCAGGCGTTTCCCTCCAAACCATGTCTTTTGGCCAGGGTTTTTCCGCTACCGCGCTGCAGGTTGCTACTGCCATGTCCGCCGTCGCGAACGGCGGCTTTATCGTAAAACCCTACGTCGTAAAAAGCATAAAAGACAATAGCGGCGTCGTTATAAAGGAATTCAACCCGTCCGTCGTCAGAAGGGTCATATCCGAGGAGACCGCAGGGAAGGTTACCGAGACACTCACGGGCGTTACCGAAAAGGGCGGCACGGGAGAACTTGCCGCGCTTGGAGCGGAATTCAAGGTTGCGGGAAAGACCGGCACGGCGCAAAAGCCGGATCTGAAGCAAGGCGGGTACGAAAAGAATAAATACGTGGTTTCGTTCACCGGCTTTGTTCCGGCCGATAATCCCAAATTAACGATATTCGTCGCGCTCGACGAACCGGAAGGCGACATAACCGGAGGCGTTGCCGCGGCCCCTGTATTTCGGGAGATAGCCTTTGAGAGCCTTTCCTACATGGGAGTCTTTCCCGCCGGGACTTTTAAGGAAGGGGAGCCGATTGAATTAAAGACGGCAAAGGTTGTCTCCGGCAAAGCCGAAGGAAAGATTACCCCCTTTTACAAAGGGGCTGGGCTCCCGTTGCCGCGAAGCATTGCAACGGGAAGTGGGGGGATTAAGGAAGAAGGGTTTGAAGAAGAAACCGTGCCTTCCGATGCCGCTAACGCGGTCATGCCTGACTTCAGGGGCAAGACAATGAGAGAGGTCCTTAAGGCCGCTTCAAAGAGGGACGTGGATGTGGATTTCAGGGGCAGCGGAATAGCGGTATCTCAGAGGCCTTCCCCGGGAACGGTTATTCCGAAGAATAAGACGGCGATAGTGGTGTTTCAGTGAGGATAGTTTTGGCGTGTAGCTCAGCCATTCAAGGCTGAAATAAAAGAGAGTAGATGTACTATTGTTTATCAGGGACGACCCTGCCCCTTCGGGGTGGGTACCCCGCCCTGAGTTACGAAGGTGAGCATGAGGCTTATTGAACTTATAAAAGGCGCGGGCTATACGATTCCTGAGGGAGTTGACGCCGAGGTTTCGGGTGTTACGGCCGATTCTCGAAAGGTTTCTCAAGGGACGGTCTTCGTCGCAGTAAAGGGCTGCAAAAGCGATGGAGCCGGGTTCGCGCTTGAGGCCGTCAAGAATGGCGCCGTCGCGATAGTGTCAGAGAAGGAAATGCAAATCCCCGGCGTTCCGGTGATAACGGTATTTGACGCGAGAGAGGCGGTAGGAAGGCTTTCGAGCATTTTCTTCAATAAACCTTCCGAAAAACTCACTATGGCGGGGGTTACGGGAACGAACGGCAAAACCACGGTCGCCTATCTTATCGAGTCAATATTCAGGGCCGGCCAGCACAGGCCCGGCCTCATAGGAACCGTAGGCTACAGGCACGGCGCGAAAAATATTCCGGCTCCGTACACTACCCCCGAGGCCGAAGACCTGCAAAGGCTTTTAAACGACATGCTCTCGAGCGGCGTAACGCACTGCGTCATGGAGGTTTCGTCTCATTCAATAGAGCAGAAACGTATTTCGGGATGCCGCTACGACGCGAGGGTCTTTACGAACCTTACGCCGGAACATCTCGATTATCACGGCACGATGGAGGGATACTTCGCGGCCAAGAGGAAATTCTTTAGTCGCGGCTACGCGAAGCCCGGGGCCGCGTCCGTCGTGAACATAGACGATAAATGGGGCGCCATGCTCCGCAACGGGACGGAAAACGTCCTCGGCTATTCCGTCAAGGAAAAGACGGACATATATCCGAAGGAATATTCCATCGCCTTAAGCGGCATCAAGGCCGTATTGGCCACTCCGAAGGGAGACGTTTACGTGAACTCTCCTTTCATAGGGGAGCATAACCTTCAAAACATAATGGCCGCGGCCGGCGCCGCAGCGGCCTTGGACATACCCGTAGAGGCCATAGAAAACGGAATCAACTCGCTTAAGGCCGTGCCCGGAAGATTGGAGAGCGTAAGTTCCGGCTCCGGCATCACGGCCTACGTCGACTACGCCCATACGCCCGACGCGCTGGATAGGGTCTTAACGGTGTTTAACCGCCTTTCTCGCGGCGGCCGCATAATAACGGTTTTCGGATGCGGCGGAAATAGAGACAAGTCCAAAAGGCCGGTAATGGGAGAGATAGCCGCAAGGCTCTCGCATCTTACGATAGTAACGTCCGACAACCCGAGAAACGAAGACCCTTTGGAGATAATAAAGGAAATAGAGTCTGGCATAAGAGGCGTAAAGAAATACATTGACCACGAGAGGGTAGTTGAAAAGGGTTATATGGCGGTGCCCGACAGGGGAGAGGCCATATTGAAGGCGGTCGAGGCGGCGGGAAAAGGGGATACCATACTCGTTGCGGGCAAAGGGCACGAGGACTATCAGATTATAGGAGACAAGAGGCTTCACTTCGACGACAGGGAGGCGTTACGCAACATCCTGAAGGTCGTCGGGCCTTTGAAGTAACGCCTCTGTAGATCAGCCCTTTAGAGCCTGCCCCCGCAGGCATTAAGCGGGGGGCTG
>JBAQMW010000128.1:0-4854 GCA_049303155.1 Thermodesulfobacteriota bacterium
GCTTATGCCTCTCGCGCCGGCCGCGAGCCTTTGAATCACGGCGGCGGCTTGACGCGACGCCCTCTCGACGGACTCCTCTTTAATCCCCTCAAGCCTTATTCCCGCGAGCCTTAAGCAAGGCGGATACCCCGCGTCCTCTCTTGCCTTGAATTCCTCCTCGAAAAATCCTTCGTAGTCGTGTTCCGCGGCCTTTTGGAAACAAAAATGCTCCGGATTGACGGTCTGTATTATGACCCTCGCGCCGTGCGTCTCCCTTCCGGCCCTGCCGCTTGCCTGAGAGACAATCTGGAACGTGCGCTCCGCGCTCCTGAAATCCGGCATGTTTAAAGACGTGTCTCCCGATATTATGCCGACAAGGGTTATGCCCGGAAAGTGATGCCCCTTGGCTATCATCTGGGTTCCTATGAGCACGTCCACTTCGCGCTTCTCGACGGATTCGAACACCTTAGCCGCGGCGCCCTTTTTCGACGCGACGTCCCGGTCAAGCCGCGCCGTCCTTATGCCGGGAAAAAGCCTCCTCACCTCTTCCTCGACCTTCTCCGTGCCGACCCCCGGGTCTTTAAGATTATAGCCGCCGCACTTCGGGCAAACGTCCGGTATGGGGACGCCGTGGCCGCAGTAATGGCACTTTAAAATATTCTCGCCTTTATGGAGAGTGAGGCTTACGGAGCAGTTGACGCACGTTATCGTGCTGCCGCAGTCGCGGCAGGTAAGAAGCCTCGAAAAACCGCGCCTGTTCAGGAAAAGCATGGCCTGCTCGCCTCTTTCGACGGTTTCTTTGATTGCGGAGATAAGCCTCCCTGATATGACCTCTCCCTTATTTTTCTTCATGTCGAGGATTTCGACGCCGGGCATGGTTATTTCATTGACCCTTTTTTTAAGGTATATCGGGGTAATCTTCCCCGTCCTCGCGTTATGAAACGTCTCTATGGAAGGCGTGGCCGAGCCCAAAACTACCGGTATGTCCAGAATCTTCCCGAGCATCAAGGCGGCGTCCCTCGCGTTATACCTGACGCCTTCTTCCTGCTTGTAGGACGGGTCGTGCTCCTCGTCAACTATTATTAAACCAATACCCCCTGCCGGAGAAAAAAGAGAACTCCTCGCGCCCACTATGACGTCGAACTCGCCCTTTAAAATCTTCTTCCACTCTTCGTATCTCTCGGCTCCCGTAAGGCCGCTGTGTAAAACCCTTACCCTGCCGGGGAACCTCGAAAGAAGATACGAAAGAGGCCGCTCGGTCAGGGCGATTTCAGGAAGGAGATACATGGCCTTTTTCCCGGATTCGACCGCCTTTTCTATGAGTTTCAAATAAACGAGGGTCTTGCCGCTCCCTGTTACGCCGTAAAGAAGATACGGCGAAAAACCTTTTCCCATGCCTTGGCCTATCTCGTCTATGGCGCATTCCTGCTCTTTATTCGGGGCGAAATCATATAGACGGGGGGATAAATCTTTCAAGGGATTTCTTGCCTTTTCTTTTTTAACGACGTTTATGAGGCCGCGTTTCAAGAGTTTTTTTATCGCGGCGTCCACGTTGCCCAATTCTTTTTTAAGGGAAGCTAACGGCGTTTCGTTGTTTTTTTCAAGAAAGGAGATGAGCGAATTTTCCTTGTCAATCAACCCGTCGCGCGAGACCTCTTCGGCGCGGCGAAGCGAGACGAAGTTCTCAAGCCGGGTCTTCCCGCCCTTTAAAAACACGTCTTCCTCTATAAGCCCGTCTTTCTTCAAGAGGAAGATGGTCGAGTAAAGAGAGCGTTTCTTGAGTTTTTTAATGAGGGACGGAAGGCTTATGAAATCTCCGGCAGACGAAAGAACCTCGATTGTAAGACTCTTGGAGTGGGAAGGTTTGGCCGAACCTAAAAATTCCCTTCCTTTTTCCGTTATCCTGAAACGCCTTTGGCTTTTTACGTCCGCTTCGGAAGGATGGGCCAGAGAAAAGACCTCTCCGAGAGGGGCGAAATAATAGGAGGCGAGCCACTGAAAAAACTTGAGCCTTTTCGCGTCAAAGAGCGGAGAGTCGTCCA
Source organism: Thermodesulfobacteriota bacterium (assembly GCA_049303155.1). GTDB lineage: Bacteria > Desulfobacterota > GWC2-55-46 > GWC2-55-46 > DRQE01 > JBBTLC01. Next base: position 2,022 of record JBAQMW010000128.1, read on the forward strand.
AGACGTCAAGCAACCTCTTTATTCCTTTGACAGGGCTTTCCTTTTCCAAAGCCACGACATAGCCGGTAACCATGCGCCGTCCGAAAGGCGCCAACACCCTCATGCCTATGCAGATTGAATCTTCAAGCCCGCTCGGAACTTCGTAGGTAAAAAAACCCTCCACAGGGAGGTTCATTACTACGCTTGCGTATTTTTTGGGGTTATGTTCCATGAAGGCCGATGAATTCTTGAGAAGGGAAATTACTTAGTAAACGCACAATACGGAGCGTCAGATAACTCCACAATCAAATATCAAATGTCAAAAATCAAAATTATTGTTTTACGCTTTATCGAAAAAAGTAATACCGAAATTTTGACCTTTGATTTTTAATTTTTGATTTTGCCGGCGCTACTCGACCCACTCGCCGTGTATGGCCCCGTAATCCACCTGCGCGTGGTCTTCGAATCTCGCAAGGTGGCGCAGAAAAGTTACCTTGACTTCGCCCGTCGGGCCGTTACGTTGCTTCGAGACCATTATCTCTGCGCTGCCCCGCAAGCCGCACGAGCACGAATCCTTCGGACAAGCGCAGTCCCTGTAAACGCTCTCCCTGTAAACGAACATTACTACGTCCGCGTCCTGCTCTATGGCGCCGGACTCGCGAAGATCCGAGAGCTGGGGCTTGCTCTTCTCTCTTTGCTCTGCCCTCCTCGCAAGCTGAGAAAGCGCGACGACCGGTATGTCAAGTTCCTTGGCGAGGGCCTTAAGAGACCTCGATATGTCGGATATCTCCTGTTCCCTGCTTTCAGCCCTCGCGCGGCCGCGCATGAGCTGAAGGTAATCTACGATTATTAGTTTCAACCCGAGTTCGTTCTTCCATCTCCTTGCCTTGGCGCGAAGCTCAAGAACGCTCTGCGCCGGGGTGTCGTCTATGTAGATGGGGGCCTCGTAAAGCGTTCCCACCTCTATCGAGAGCCTCGACCAGTCCTCGTCCGTAAGGCGTCCGGTGCGGATTTTCTGCAAATCCACCCTCGCCCTCGATGCGAGCATTCTTTGCGTAAGCTGCTCTTTGCTCATCTCAAGCGAAAACACCGCCACCGGCACGCCGTGCTCTATCGCGGCGTACTCCGCGATATTAAGGGCGAAGGCGGTCTTTCCCATGCTCGGACGTCCCGCCACTATCACAAGATCCGACTTCTGAAGCCCCGACGTTACCCTGTCCAAGTCCTTAAACCCAGTAGGCACTCCCGTTACGTGTCCCTTGTTATCTTTTATCTTTTCAATGGTTTCGAGCGCGCCCTTCACGAGGTCTTTCATGGGATAATAAGACCTCTTGACCCTCTTCTGCGCGACCTGGAATATTATGCGCTCCACATCGTCAATGAAGCCCTCCACCGATTCCTCGGCGGCCTCGTAAGCTCTTCCTGCTATTTCGCTAGAGGCGCTTATGAGTTTCCGAAGGAGCGCCTTTTCCATCACTATTTTCGCGTAATAGGTTATGTTCGCGGCGGTAGGGGTGGAATCGGCTATCACGCCGATATAGGACACGCCTCCGACTGATTCGAAGAAATCCGCGTCCTTAAAAAGGTTGGTTAAGGTGATTATATCTATCGGAACGCTCTTTTCGAAAAGCGAGACCATGCCCTTAAACACGCGCGAGTGGACGTCGCTGTAGAAATCGCTCCCGTCGGGAGAAAGCGTCTCAAGGACTCTATTTATGGCTTCTTTGTCGAGGAGTATGCCGCCCAAAACCGCCTGCTCGGCGTCGAGGTTATGAGGCGGAACCCTGTGGAGAGGAACGAGCGAGGTCCCTGAATTTATGCCGGTTTTCCGGACTCTCTGCGTCATAGGAAGGGGTTGGAAAATCTAATGTTACGGGAGGGAGAAAATCTCCCTCCCGCTCTGTTCCTCTACTCTTTTACCACCGACACCTTTACCTCGACCCTGACCTCGGGGTGAAGTTTGACGCCGACTAAAAACTCTCCTACGTGCCTCAAAGGCTCCCGAAGGTGAATGTTTTTCTTTTCTATTGCAAAACCCTTTTCCTTAAGCGCCTTCTCTATATCCATGGAAGTAACCGAGCCGAAGAGTTTTTCGGAGCCTTCCTCTTCGCCGGCCCTTCTCCTGAACTCGAGCGCAACGCCCTGCAAAGAGGCCGCCACCTTCTCGGCGTCTTCTTTGGACTTCATTATCTTCTTTTGCCACGCCTCGCGTTCGGCGCCGAGCTGAGCTATGTTGCCGCCGGTCGCCAAAAGGGCGAACCCTCTTGGTATAAGATAGTTCCGGGCAAAACCGTCTGCTACCTGAACTACGGCCCCGAAGGTTCCCAGGTTTTCAACATCGTCTCTCAATACGACCTTCATCTGAAAACTCCTTTTCGTTAAATCGTAATATGATTTAGTTTCTATTGTCATTGCGAGGGGCTTTATCCCGAAGCAATCTCAAGACAATGTTTAGCGGAAAACGAGATTGCTTCGCCGACCCATGCTTCTCATGGGTACCCCGCGCAATGACATCAAAATTAGAACCAACCCCTTACTCCCCTAACCCACGCTATACTTACCTCACGCCGACTCGTAACGACATCGAAACCCGAACCCGCCTCTTATTCCTCGAACCTCGAGGATGCGAACGGCAGGAGCGCGAGATTCCTGGCGCGCTTTAGGGCTATCGCAATCTCCCTCTGGTGTCTGGCGCAGGCGCCGCTTATGCGTCTGGGGGTTATCTTGCCCCTCTCGCTTATGAACTGCCTCAAAACCCGGGCGTCCTTATAGTCTATGAAGAGTTTCTTGTCCTTGCAGTAGGCGCAAACCTTCTTCCTGCCGAAAGGACGCCTTGACGCGTCGCCTCCCGGCC
>JBAQMW010000129.1:0-11700 GCA_049303155.1 Thermodesulfobacteriota bacterium
AGGTGAGAAAATTCATCATAAGCCCTGCCCTACGAAAACATAAAGGCCTCACTCCACCTTTATGACCCATTTTTCGTTTCTCTCAACAACCGCTCCTATAATAACGGCGTCAACTCCCGTCATTAAAAGTTTATCCATAAAGGCCTTTACCCCGGCTTTTGTAATCGCCACAAGCAATCCACCCGAGGTCTGAGGATCGTATAGAAGAAGCTCAGCCTCTTCCGGAACGTCCTTCGATATCTCTACGCAGCCTCTTAAAAAATCCTTTGTCGAACCTATCGCCCTCGGACGGTTTCTTTTGTCTTTTACGAGTTCCATTGCTCCGGGGAAAAACCGGACGTCTTTGGAGTTTATTACGAAACTTACCTTGGCCGCGTCCGCCATCTCGAAGGCGTGTCCCAAAAGCCCGAACCCGGTAACGTCCGTCGCGGCGCTCGCCCCTGCCTCGACCATGGCCTGCGATGCGTCCCTGTTGAGCCGTTTCATGGAATCAAAGGCCTCTTTTGCCTGGTTTTCGTCAAACGCTCCGCGTTTAATCGCGCTCGTAATGACGCCCGCGCCTATTGGTTTGGTAAGAATAAGAACGTCTCCGGACTTGGCGCCGGAATTACGCACTATCCTCAAAGGGTCTATGACGCCTGTTACGGAAAGGCCGTATTTAATCTCCTTATCCTCTATGGAATGGCCTCCTGCGACAAGAACCCCCGCCTCCTTGAGTTTATCGGCCGCGCCCTGAAGTATGTCAGAGAGTATTTCTTTTGACAAATCTCTCGGAAAACAAACGATATTCGTTGCGAAGCGCGGAACTCCTCCCATTGCATAAACGTCGCTCAAGGCGTTGGCGGCGGATATCTCGCCGAATGTATAGGGGTCGTCCACTATGGGAGGGAAAAAATCAACCGTCGAAACTATCGCCAGATTGTCCGAGACTTTATACACCGCCGCGTCGTCGCTTGTCTCTATGCCGACAAGCAAATTCTCGTTCGACGTAATCTTCAGTTGTCGCAGGACCTGCGCCAAATCGCCTTGGGCGAGTTTAGCCGCTCAACCCGCGCAGCTTGCGTACGAAGTAAGTTTTATCTTTTTTCCCATAATCTTGTTATTCTGTAACTCAACCCCCCCGCGACCCATGCTTCGCATGGGTACCCCGATTGCGGTGGCAGGCTCTTTAGGGTTGAGAAGCGGTCGTAGATTCTGCCATCGCTTCTCAGGGCTAAAGCCCTGAGTTACGAATGCCTTATATATACCCGTAAGCCCTGTATAACGCAAGGGCCGCGTACTCCCAAAGGACTTCCCTTAAAAGGTGGAGCCTCATGGTGGAAATCAATATATCCTTCGTATAATCCGGCACCGGAGCCGGCGAACAACCGAGACCTAATTTTTCGGCAACCCTCCATGACCTGTACATATGAGTCGGGCTTGTTACGATAAGGCATGTCTTGAGATTATTCTTCTTCATGAACTCCTTTACGGCAAGGAGGTTCGCGTATGTATTGGTTGACAAAAGGTCGGCATAAATAGAGGCGTCCGGTATGCCTAACTTTTTCGCAGTATCAAGCATGATGGCTGATTCGATGACGTCTATTGCGCCGCTCTCCTCTGACTTGGAAATAGTCTTGATGATCTTTTTGGAAGTGCCGCTTATAGTGCCTCCCGCGAAAAACAGCCTCGGCGCGAAGCCTTCCTTGTATAAACCGAGGCCGGTCAGAAACCTTACGCCGGACGTCCCGCCAAGCACTCCGTTCGGGTAAGCCCCTCCTCCCATGACCACTATCACGTCGGATTTTTTGATAACCGGCTCCGTGATGAGAGGCATCGCAAGAACGTTCGCTAACGGCGTAAACATGAAAACAAAAACAGTTACCGTGAAAACCGCGCAAAAACCAAAAAGGAGCGCCTTTAATCCGTCTACCCAATTGATGATGCCACTTCCCATATCGCTAACGAAGCCTCCTTATATCGCCTTGTCTCAGGGTTATACGTTCTTTATCGAAGTACTCAAGCAATTCTATGGCGAACTTTCTGCCGCAACCGAGCACGTCCCTGAATTCCGAGGCCTTTATATGCCCTCTATCCCTAATATAGCCTTCAAGCCTTTGCCTTGCCTCGATAACAGCGGAGTGAGACAGATACACGCCTTCGCCGAGTTTTACTATTGCCTTCCTTTGAACGAGGGATTTCAAAACCCTCTCCATTGAATCCTTGTCAAAGCGAAGTTTTTCAATCTCTCCCTTGCCGACGGCAACAAAATCACTTTTGAAAATTTGAAGAAGCGCGTCCTCGATAGGCTTGTCAACACTCGAAAGACAAGGCCTGTGCGCGGGCATGAAAACGACAGGACCGTCCCTGCATATAGTATTACCTTTCAAAAGAGAATCAAGGATAAAATCTTTAATATCCGGCACGAGCCGGCCGAGTTTGGAAAAAACCTCGTCGCTTCTCATGCCTTTTTCTTCAGGTCTTTCTTTATGATATTCGGAAATCTCATTTATCGTCAAACCCGTTAGATCGTCGAAAAAACTCCTTTTAAGCATATATTCCCCTGCTTTCAGAAAAACTCCGCTCGAAAGGACATCGGATAAAACGGCTTCGAATTCGTCCGCGCTCATGTTAAGGGCCATGGCCGTTTCTTTTTGCGAAACACAACCGTTGCTTGCGTCCATTAAAACGCCGATACAGCCTTGAAGCGAATCCAATTCAATTAATTCAGGCTTCAACGGATGCATGCCCGGATGATAAGGCAACAAAACCTCTCCTCCGGCTATTGTCTTCCCTATGGACGAGTCTCTCAACACGAACCTGTCGCCTTTCAACACAACGAGAGGTTTCTTTAAGCGCACCCTCGCGAACGCGGTTTCTCCCGCCCCTATGCCGCGCCTCGCATGAGGGATTAAAAACGCCTCGGCCTCGTCCGTAAAATGATACAACTTGAGCCGCCTTCTTCCGGTAAGAACATACGGCATGGAGGCAAGCGCCTCGACCCGGCAATCGAAAACAATCGATTCCGGCGGGCAATCGGCCCCAAGAATCATGTCGCCTCTTTTAACGGCGCCGTGCGATACGCCTCCGAGGTTTATCGCGGCCCTTTCGCCCTTACCGGCTCTTTCGACCTTATCGTGATGGCTTTCAATGCCTCTGATCCTCGCCTTCAGTTTGGAAGGATAAAGAGAAACCTCCTCGAAGTTTTCAAGAGACCCTCCGCAAACCGTTCCGGTAACGACCGTGCCGAAACCCTTTACGATGAAAGACCTGTCGACAGGGAACCTCGTAACGCCCTTAATCCCCCCTAACCCCCCTTTAAAAAAGGGGGTAACCTTATTCCCGGTTCTTTTTATGATGGAGGATACGCGGCACATTTCTTTTTTAACCTCGTTTAGCCCATCGCCGGTAACAACGGACGCTTCTATTATGCCGGAACCTTTTAGAGAGCTATCTTCAATGAGCGTCTCTATATCTCGCCTTACCTTTGCCCTCCTCTCGTCTGAGGCGAGGTCTTTTTTTGTAATAACGAATATCGCCTTTTTTACGCCAAGCAGGCGGACTATTTCGAAATGTTCGATTGTCTGAGGCATGATGCCGTCGTCCGAGGCAACGCAAAAGATGGCGCAGTCTATGCCCGTAACTCCGGCAAGCATGTTTTTTATGAACCTGTCGTGCCCCGGCACGTCAACCACCGCGGCCCTCTCGCCAAGAAGGTCAATAAAGGCGAAGCCCAGGTCTATGGAAAGGCCCCGCGCCTTCTCCTCCTTCAAGGTATCGGTTTCCATGCCCGTAAGGCTCTTAACGAGAGAGGTCTTTCCGTGGTCTATATGGCCTGCTGTTCCGAAGATGACCGGCATATTCCTCAATCTATAAGATATAGTCGCGAGACATAAAAGTCCAGAGTAAAGGCGCGCTAAATGCGCGTAAAAATAGCAGCCGCTACAAATAAAAAAACAAACTCCCCTTTCTTGCAAGAGAGGGGAGCAAGGGTAATTAGAAACAATCGCTGCTTCGTCAGCTGTGTTATTTATTTTTCTTAAATTCTTTACCGGCAACTGATAACCGAAACCCTGCCTATGGCTTTCCGCGCAACCGGCCAATGCCCTGACGCGCTCCCGTGAAGTCGGGGTTTATCCTTAATGCCGTTTCGTATTCTCTTATCGCTTCCGCCCTCAGTCCTTTATTTTCATACGCAAGGCCGATGTTATAATACGCAAGCGTATAATCCGGATTTAATTTTATCGCCTTTTGAAATTCTCCGATGGCTTCATCCATGCGGCCAAGTTTTCTATAAGCAACTCCAAGATTATTACGCGCAAACGCATAATCAGGATTCAATCTTATTGCCTTTTGATATTCTCCAACCGCTTCTTGCACATGGCCGAGTTTATAATAAGCTATTCCGAGATTGTTATACGCATCGGCATAGTCGGGATTCAATCTTATCGTTTTTTGATATTCCGCTATCGCCTCTTCCATGCGGCCAAGTCTTTCATACGCTACTCCAAGATTGTAATGCGCAGGCATATAATCCGGGTCGAATTCTATCGCCTTTTGAAATTCTTCAATAGCCTCATTCGTGCGGCCAAGTTTATAATAAGCGCCTCCGAGATTGTTATACGCGCCAACATGGTCCGGTTTTATCTTTATCGCCTTTTGATATTCTCCTATCGCCTCATCCATGCGGCCAAGTTTCCAGTAAGCGTTTCCAAGATTATTATACACATAGACATCATCGCCTTTTAACCTTATTGCCTGCTGATATTTCTCAATCGCCTCATCCATGCGGCCAAGTTTCCCATAAGCGATTCCAAGATGGTTATACCCCCTCATCTTATAAACACTATCTTTCGTAATGTCTTTCCATAACGTTACTTCGTCCTTCCATGCGTAATTTCTCTTGAAAGCGGCAACACCGAGGGGAAGGAGGGTTATAAGCAGTAATATAACTGCTGCCTTCCTAATGCCCCGTCTCCCATATTTTTGGTTTATGGGGATAGTTCCTTCACCCTCACCGATAATCTGCTTTCTTCCGCTCGCCTTCTCCATCGGCCTATATTATATAAAAATCCCGCTACAATCAAGGCGTGTCCCGGCCGCGGTTTACAGCCCCGGCTTTTTCTGATATGCTTTATGAAAATCCGACCAAGCAAAGGCCCTATGACGCAAGCTGGGACGCCTCCAAAAAAACCGAGACTCGCGTTCTTTTCCTTCACCTGCTGCGAAGGCTGCCAGCTGACGGTCTTGAACTGCGAAGACGAATTTCCTGACATCGCGGACATCGTGAACATAGTGAACTTCAGGGAAGCGATGGACGAAAAATCCGACGACTACGACATAGCCTTTATAGAAGGCAGCGTAAGCAAAACCGAAGAAATAGAAAAACTCAAAAAGATAAGAGAACGCGCCAAGGCCGTCGTGTCTTACGGAGCCTGTTCCACCAAGGGAGGCATAAACTGCCTCAAGAACCGTTTCCCTGTCGAAGAGGTGAAAAGAATGGTTTACGGCAAGGACGCGGCCTCGCACAGGATTATTGATACGATACCGGTAATGCCGGTTGATTCCGTCATAAAGGTTGACCACTATATCTACGGATGCCCCATACTCAAAAAAGACTTTCTCCACGTATTGACTTCCCTTCTCCTCGGCAAAAACCCGGAAACGCCGAACTACCCTGTCTGCACGGACTGCAAAAGGGCCGGCAACATCTGCGTTTTCGAACGAGGCATGACCTGCGTCGGACCTGTAACAAGGGCCGGATGCGACGCGATATGCGTAACCTACGGCGCGATTTGCTGGGGATGCCGGGGGCTTGTGGACGACCCGAACATGAATGCCCACGCGGAAACCCTTAAACGCTACGGCCTTGACATAGAGGCAATCAAACGGAAATTCGACCTCTACGGCTTTTGTGAAGACAAAAAATTCCAAGGGAACGAATGACATGCACAAAGACCACGACATAAACGTCCGCGAGGTAACGAGGGTCGAGGGGCACGGCAATATCGTCATAGACGTGAAAAACGGCGTGATAAAGGAACTCAAACTCGAGATAATAGAATCTCCGAGGTTTTTCGAGGCCATGCTCGTCGGACGGAGATACGACGAGGCCCAGCACATAATGAGCCGTATTTGCGGCATATGCGCCGTAAGCCACACGTCGGCGTCGCTCAAAGCGGTCGAATCCGCCATGGGAATGAAGATAACCGCCCAATCGAGGTTACTGCGCGAACTGGCGTTCGCCGGGGAAACCCTCCAGAGCCATATACTGCACCTTTATTTTCTTGTATTGCCGGATTTTCTTGGCGTAGGAAGCATACTACCCCTCATTAAATCGCACCCAAAGGCGGCAAAGCTCGGACTGAATCTCAAAAATCTCGCGAACGAAATTTGCAGAATCGTCGGAGGCAGGCACATACATCCGATATCGCTATGGCCGGGCGGAGTTCTGCATACGCCTAAAAAAGAAGAACTCCGGCAGCTCAAAGCCAGGCTCATCTCGTCCCTCGACATGCTTGAAGAAACTATCGAGATGTTTTCGGGCTTCACTATCCGTCGATTCGAAAAAAACCGCGAATACGTCTCTCTTAAAAGTAAAAAGGGCTACGCCCTCTACGACGGAACTCCGTACTCGAACGAAGGCGGAGAGATAGGCGCGGACAAGTTCGCGAAAGAGGTGAAAGAGTTCATGGTCCCCCACTCCGCGGCAAAACACGCCAGGACAAAACGAGGCACGTACATGGTCGGCGCGCTGGCAAGGCTGAATAACAATTTTAAACGCCTCTCCCCCCGCGCCAAGGCCGGCGCGGAAAGACTCGGAGTAACGGCGAAGTCGAATAACCCGTTCCTCAATAACCAGGCCCAGCTCGTGGAATGCGTCCACGTTACCGAGGACGCCGTATCCATAACGGAAAAACTCCTCGCAATGGGGCTTAAGGAAGAAAATCCGGTAAAACCCAAGACTTACGGCAGAGGCGTCGGGATAGTCGAAGCCCCGAGGGGAACTCTCTTCCATGAATACACGATAAACAAAAACGGCCTCGTGGAAAAAGCGAACTGCATAATACCGACCGCGCAAAACCTGCGCTCCATAGAGGACGACTTGCGCGCCTTTGTGCCATTGATACTCGACAAGAGTAAAGTCGAGATAACCGCGGCTGTTGAAGCCCTCGTCCGCGCCTATGACCCGTGCATATCCTGCTCTACGCACATGATGAACGTCAAATTCGCGTAACAAGTAGCTCAGCCCTTTAGGGTTTAGGGCTGCCCCAGAGGCTGTATATGCACCACCGTCTATCAGGGCTAAAGCCCTGAGCTACAAAAAACGAAGTTAAATTCGCATAAAACCATACGGAGACTGCCATGCCGACAAAAGCCCTCATAATAGACGACGACGCAGACCTCGTCGAGGCGTTGAAACTCGTCCTCGAAAGCAAAGGCTTTCTTGTCTATTCCGCGCCGGAGGGCGAAAGCGGATACAAGAAGGCGGAGGAAATCAAACCCGACGTCATAATACTCGACGTCATGATGAAGACCAAGGATCAGGGTTTTCAGGTAAGTTACAGGCTAAAGCAAAACCCCTGGCTCTCTCATATCCCCATACTCATGCTCACCTCGGTCGGTAAGGAAACGGGGTTCGTCTTCAGCAAAGAAGACGAGGACTACCTCATGGCGGACGACCTGGTTCAAAAACCCATATCTCCTTCGGAACTTATCTCTAAGGTCGAGAAACTGGTCAAGAAGTGACAACCTCCGGATTCGAAGATAAACTCAAGTGGTACGTCAGGATGAGATGGCTTACCGCGGCGGCGCTTATCGTCGCGGCTATTTCGGCAAAATATGCTTTTTCGATAGACCTGCCTTACGAAAAGATTTACGCCATAGTCCTTATCGTGGCTTCCTACAACCTCTTCTTCGCCTATCGAACAAAAACTCCAAAAACCCCTCACGCGATAAAAACCTCGATACTCGCGCAGGCTTATTTAGACCTCTTCTCGCTTCTTCTCCTTATCCATTTCACCGGAGGAGCCGAGAATCCGATTCTTTTTTACTTCATATTTCACACAGTGCTTACGAGCCTTCTGCTCGAAAGAAGATACGCCTATATTCAGGCCGTTAGCGCGGCAGGAGCGGTATTCCTTCTCTTCGCGTCCGAGTATTCGGGCGTATTAGCGCACTACCACGTAAGCGGCTTAATGAAAGAAGAACTCTACGCTAACCCCGGATACCTCGCGGCGATCTACGCGGTCTTCGCGTCGTCGTTGTTTTTCACGGCGTATATATCCGCGTCAATCGCGGAAAGATTAAAGACGCGGGAAAAAGAACTCTCGGAAAAAGACCGCATGAAATCCGAATACGTAAGGATCGTGGCTCACGACATAAAATCCCCCCTCTCCTCGGCCTTGAGCCTTATGGACGTCGTGTTGGAGGGCTACTCGGGCGGGATTACGGACAAAGCCAAAGAGATGCTCTCCCGAGCCAGAAAGAAAATAGAATTCGCCCACGCCTACGCCGAAGACCTGCTTAACCTTTCGAGGCTGCGGAGCGCCGGGACGCTCCGCCTCGGCCCGGTGGACGTGAATTCCTTGATCGCCGATGCCCTGACGCTCACATCTCACAAGCGCGAAGCAAAGGGCGTTGAAATAAGCGTTGACAAAAAAGATTTCCCCTCCTCTATTACCGCCGACAGGGAGTGCCTGCTTCACGTTATTACGAACCTCATCTTAAACAGCGTCGAATACACGCCCTGCGGAGGGCTTATAACCGTACGGTGCGCGTCATCGATTGACAGGCTCATACTCGCCGTGTCCGATACGGGGGTCGGAATACAGGAAGACGACATACCGAAGATATTCGACGAATTCTACCGCGGAAAAAACGTGGAAAAAACCACGAAAGGCACGGGACTCGGGCTTTCGCTCGTCAAATACATCGTCGAAACGCACGGAGGCACGGTAACAGTCGAGAGCGAACTCGGAAAAGGCTCGACCTTCACAATCAGCCTCCCGATAGAAGGTCCGGCGTCGAGGTAATTTTACCAAAAAATATGCATTGATTTTCACGGCAAATCCTATATATTAAAACATTGGTGCTCGAAGAGGAAAAATGCGCATAAACATAGCGACAAGCGAGATAATCAACCGGATACTGCAGCGTAAAAAGTGGCATGAATTAAGCCCTGAAGACGTTGACCTTAAGGAAATGCTTACGAGCATACTGGAACGCGCGAACGAGTTCGTGCCGTCCGAGTCAGGCTCTATTTTCATAGACGACCCGGTGCTTGACGAAAACAGAGAGAAACCCGGAAAACTCTACTTCGTGGCCTGTTACGGCATTGGTTCGAAAAAACTCGCCGGCGCATATATACCGGCGGACACAGGAATAGTCGGGAACGCTTACCGGAACGGGCGGCCTTACATAAGCAAACACACGGAAAAAGACCCTCTCTTTTCAAATCAAATAGACAAAAAAACCAAATACAGCACTAAGTCCATAATCTGCGTCCCCATAAAAATACGCGGCGTTACGGTCGGAGTTCTTGAACTCATAAACAGGGTGGGATGCGTAAACTACTCGGATAAAGACCTTGACCTCCTTAATATATTCGCCGGCTACACCTCCACCCTCATACAGAACTCCCTCGACGCCAAGCGCTTCGCAGACATGGCCGCTACCGATAACCTGACGGGACTCTTTAACGACAGGCACTTCTACCTCAGCCTTTCGGAAGAAGTCGCAAAAGCGAGAAAGTCCGGCAAAGACGTCTCTCTCATATTCATGGACCTCGACAGGTTCAAAGAAATAAACGACACGCACGGGCACTTGGCCGGCAGTCAACTCTTGCGGGAGGTGGGCGGCATCCTCGCCGGTTTTTCCGACCGGCACGTCTGCACTCCGGTAAGATACGGCGGGGACGAATTCACGCTGATACTCCCGGGACGCGGGGTTAAAAAAACACGGCTTCTGGCGGAAGGACTCCGAAAGACAATCGAAGGATTCGTATTCCTCGAAAAAAGAACGTCCATGGAACTGCCCGCGCTTAAGATTAAGAACATAATAACCATAAGCATGGGCGTCGCTTCCATAAAAAAGAACGTAAGAAAAATCCTCACCATAAACCAAACGCGCGACGCCATCATAAAGGCCGCCGACGAAGCCATGTACGAATCCAAGCAAAACGGCAAGAATATCGTAACTGTTTCCCGAAAAGTATTTCCAATAGAATAGCCAATAACACCTTCTTTTAAATGACTTTTCCCCTTATCGCCTTGCCCCCTTCTTGACAAACCCTATTCCGGGATTATAATTGAAATATGGAAGGCGACGGAGCAGGCGAGGCGAAGGGAATAACGAAACAAACGAGAGGAGTGTGAGTCATATGAGAGCCATAAGAAGATGGGACCCTCTCTCTGAACTCTCCACCCTGCATAAAGAAATGGACGAGTTCTTCAAAAAGACCTTTGGCGGCGTTACGCTCGGACACGCGAAAGGTGCGCCCTACCCGGCGATTGAATGCTTCTCGAAAGAAGGCAACGTCGTCGTTAAGGCCGACCTTCCCGGGACGGATGTCAAAGACATCGGAATCTCGGTAACGGGCAACATACTCACGGTCAAAGGCGAAAGAAAGACCGAAAAGACGGAAAAAGAAGGCGAACACTTCTACTCCGAAACCTCCTACGGCGCGTTTGAAAGAACGATAACGCTTCCTGAAGGCGTAAACGCAGACAAAGCGCGCGCCTCCTTCAGAAACGGCGTTCTCGAAGTAACGATGCCGGTAAAAGCCGAGGCATTGCCAAGGAAGGTTACGGTTGAAGTGGAAGGCGAAATGGCCGGCAAAAAAGCGGCCTGACGCGCTCTTACGCTAATATCACGACCCGCGCTTCGTCGCAAAGACCGGACACTGACAAACAGCAGTCCGGTTTTTCATTGGAAAAAATGCCATCAATGGATGGTTGTCGGTTATTTCGTTTTTTTCAATAACCGTCATTTGTCATTGCGAGGGCGGGGTACCCATCCGAAGGGCTCGCAATGACAAACAGACAACAGTCGCCTGACAACCGATAACCAATAAACCTACTTCCCGTAAAACTCCCTTATGCGCCCTGCCACGTAAAGGATTTCTTCTTTTTTAAGTTCCGGATATATCGGCAAAGCTATGGTCTCCTTTGCCGCGGCCTCGGATTCGGGGAAATCCCCCTTCTTATAGCCGAGATTTCCGAAGCACTTCTGCATGTGAAGAGGAACCGGGTAATATATCTCGGAGCCTATGCCTTTGGAATCAAGATGCCGCCTCAATGCGTCCCTACCCCTAACACGCGCCACGAACTGGTTAAAGACCATGTGGTTTCCCTCCTCCACATGCGGAAGGATAACGTCTTGAAGTCCTTTCAAGGCCGAATAATAAATGGCCGCGTTCTTTCCGCGGCTTTCGGCCCAAGAGTCCAGATACCTGAGCTTTATCCTTAAGACCGAGGCCTGTATCTCATCTAACCTCGAGTTAAAGCCCACGAGTTCGTGATAATACCGGGTCTTACTGCCGTGCACCCGGAGCATACGCGCTGTATCTGCGACGGATTTATTGTTCGTGGTTATCATTCCGCCGTCGCCGAAACAGCCAAGGTTCTTTGTCGGATAAAAAGACAAGCATCCGGCATTTCCCATGGCGCCTGCCTTCCGTCCCTTGTGGCTCGCGCCTATGGCCTGCGCCGCGTCTTCGAC
>JBAQMW010000130.1:0-5010 GCA_049303155.1 Thermodesulfobacteriota bacterium
GGTGAAAGACCTTCTCCCGCAACTTCTCGAACTCAACGGACCTTCTTACATGCGCATAGGACGCGGCAGAGAGCCGGTTTACGTTGCCAAAGATACTGCTGCCGTACTCGGACGATGCCGCAAATTAAACGACGGACAAGACGTAGCAATCGTCACTACCGGCGATATGGCATCGGAAGTCGTATCGGCAGTAAAGACCCTTAACGCAAGGGATATATTCCCTGCGGCGTATCAGTTCCATACCGTCAAACCCCTCGATACGGACTCGCTTGAAAGCATCGCGAAAAAGTTTAAACGAATAATAGTCGTCGAGGAAAATATCCCGCAGGGCGGCATAGGCTGCGCAATAAGAGAGTGGGCGGCGCTGAGAAAAAACCGAACGGACATCGCATACCTTTGCGGCCCGGACGAATTCGTGCTCGGAAGCCCGCATCAACGCGAGATACGTTCGAAATACAAGTTTGACTCGTCGGCTGTGGCAGAAGAGGCATTAAAAACCGCAAAGCATAAAAACTCCGGAATGGGGGCGTAATGAGATTCGTCAAAAGAAACCAGCGCGAGGTAACCCCTGAAATCAGTTTTGTGCTCATGGACTGGGGGTGCCGTGAAACCTTTCACACCCTGGAGTATTTAAACAACCAGACCGAGCGGCGCGACCGATACGAGATAATCTGGATAGAATACTACGACAGGAAGCCCGCCAGAATAGCCCAAATGCTGGAGGACTACAAAAGATGCGGCCTTCCCGACCCTGTGGATACGTGGATAATATTGGAAAGGCCGAAGGGCGAGATATTCAGAAAACACTGGATAAACAATATCGGCACGCTTGAGGCAAAGGGGAAGATAGTCTGCTTCATGGACTCGGACGCCATAACAAGCACGACGCTCGTCCACACCATATTAAAAGAGTTCGAGAATATTCCCGACCTCATACTTTACATCGAAGAGATAAGGACAGCCGATAAATCCTTTTATCCTTTCAATTACCCGAACCATAAAGAGATAATCCCAGGCGCCGTAAACATGAAAAACGGCGTTCCCGTTGCGATGAGGAACTTCCGTTCGGGGCTCCTCGCCGACCCGTCCCTCATACACTGCAGAAACTACGGCGCCTGCTTCAGCGCTCGCAAGGAAGATCTCATCAGAATAGGCGGGTGGGACGAGCACGAGGACTACACCGGTTATATAGCCGGACCGTACGAGATGAGTCTCCGCATGGAGCTTGCCGGCAAAAAGGAACTGTGGAGCCACTTTGAACTTCTTTACCATACCCCTCATCCCGGCAATAGCGGCATAGACAACTACTCCGGCCCTCATGACGGAAGGGGCGTATCCTCGACCGCGATGAAGATACTCGAGACCAAAAGGCTTTTTCCTCTGGAAGAAAATCCCGGCATAAAAGCCTTGAGGCTCAAAATGCCGGCAATGAAACTCTCCGGTAAAGCGGTTATCGGCAAGGACGACGATTCTCTGAATAACAACCTTATGCCGACGACGCCTGAAAAATCCGGCTTCTCCTACCTGCCGCCGGCGTCGGTTACGGGATGGGACAAAAAGACTGTTTATCTTCTGGCGAAGTTTTACGAGGAACTCGAAATAAGGACGCTCGATTACGGTTATTCGCGGCCAAGGGCAATAGGTTCCTACGCGGCGGCGCTCGCCAAGAAGATAGGCCTTCCGCAGGAAAAAGCCGAGGCCATATACGTGGCCGGATTTTTTTGCGACATGTCGAAGATGTTAGCCTCGTCTTCGGAAAAAAGCCAATCCTCTTTGGATTTTGCCGGCATCTTCGAGAGTATCGGAGAAGAGCCTGCCTCCACAATAAAAAAAGTCACCGCTAATTATAAAGAGCATTTCGACGGCAACGGCCCGAAACGGCTCAAGGGAACGGCCATACCCGTAGAGGCGCGGATAGTGGCCTTTGCGCTCCACTTCGACAAATTAATAAACCAGAGGGACGGCGTGGGTCGGGCGGCGTCTTTCAGCGAGGCCTTAAATTCGATAGAGCTTCATGCCGGCAAGGAATTAGCCCCCGATATTGTGGACGCGTTCATGGACATAAAGGAGGACTTCGTATGCATTCACCTCAAAAACAAGCACGGTTTGCTTAACTTCATGTACCCCTGCTACAACTTCGACGATACCGCGGCGTTTGGCGCAAGCGCGAAGGCGGCGGCATCCATTGCCGTGGTCGAAGGCGCCGGGCATATTAAGGATACGTTCATGGATTTTAATATTTTCCGCATAGAGCAAAACAACAGGGAGGTCTTTTACGCCATTCCGGCGTCCGAGGGCAATTTCAGCATGGATGCCTTCAAAGAAAACAAATACAGCTTCTCCTATGCCGGAAAAAGCATTGACGAAGTCAAAAGTTACCTGAACGCCACGCTTATCCTTCAGGGTCTTTACGGCCATAACGTTATTTTTGCCGCGGGGAGATACTTCGCCATCAACCAGTGCGAAAGCGTTTTCAGCATAACGAAAGCCGTAACGGGACAATACGACACCGCTTCTTACGTGTCCGTCAACTTGAGGATGCTCAAGCAAAAAGTACTCATCGGGAGAGTCAAGGAACATTTAAGGAATAAAATGAAAATATTGGTGAAAAAGTTTCTTCCGGCGTGAAGCGGTTTTTTTTACGGCTTAACAAGAAGCCGATGTTTCAAAATGATACCCAGGGAGGAAATATGATAGACGGTCAGGTGTTCCGCACGTCCCGCGAGGTGGCAAGATGCAAGATTCCTCCGGATGTGGCAAAAAACAGTTTCGGATACTACATAGACATACCGAACGGATGGGAATCCTACAGAACGCCCGAGGAGCTCGTCGGTTTTCTCGGCATACACACGACCCATGCCGCTCAGTATCTCGAAATAATCGAGGACCTCGGACAACTGACAAAAGAGGAACTCGACTGGGCCAGCCGCTACGTCGAATTCTACGCCAACATAGCGAAGCTTCTCTGCTCCACCGGGGCCGTGGTGGAATTCAAGCACGACATAGCCGAGACCATCTTCGACTGGCGCACCATACTCAAATTCGCGAAGATGCCGTGCAAGGTGCTGGATTACGGGGCGGGCTGCGCGAGGCAGGGGACATCGGCTTTTTTGAGAAACAGGGATAACCTCTACGTGGCCGTGGACAGCACCTTGGCCGCCTATACGCTTCAAAACCTAGTGCTCTCCGGCATAACGGTGCGCGACCAAGACGCGAAGTTCCACGATTTTCTGGACTTCGAGGCCGCCGGCAAACCTCTGCCGGATATTTCAAAGGCGGGACACAACGCGCGATTCCATATCCCCGCGTGGCTGGCCGAGGCTAACGTTCCGGAAAAATTCTTCGACGTGATGATAGCCGTTCACGTGCATAACGAACTCAGCGGGCCCGACTTCTTGCGGCTCGTGAACGTGTTCTCCAAAGGTCTCAGTGACAACGGCATAATATACGTGAGGAGCGAACTTACCGCGTTCGACACGAAGGACTACTTCGACGCGATTGACCTGCACGGTCTTGACATCATAGAGATATTCCGCGCCAAGGGCATCGTGCCGGTATTTTGCAAATACGAAAGCGCTTTCTTGACGACCGTCTTCGCGAGGGTCGGCTCCGCGCACCATAAAAACGCCCTCAATTCGAAGGCCCCGGAAAACTCTTTTACGGACGTCTCCAAGGGAACCGAGGCTTCGGCCAGGGCGGCTGCTCATTTTGTCGAAAGGACCGTTCACTCCGTCGCGGCCCTCGGCAGAAGAACGGCGCTCATCGGAAAGGACGCGCAGTTCTTCGAGCAATTCATCTCGCCGGCAACAGGGGGGATAGCCGTTAAGGAGATATTCACCGAAGGCGACTTCTTCGGCGACAATAAAGAAGATACAAAAAGGCGGCTCGCGGATTTCAACCCTGAGGTGATAATAGTGGCGTCTCAGCAGCTCTATGCCATAGAAGCTGAGTTACGCAATATGCTTCCCGACACGTTGTTCCCGCTCAGGCGCCATTACTGGTATCCTGTTTCGTTCCTGTACAAGGAGTCCGGGAGCGGCACGGACAAACTTTTCAGCAGGAGCATTCATACGGCAAAAGACGTAGACGGCGAATAGAAGACCCTCGCATAGCGGCATAAAAACCGAACCACAGGAGTTACCATGATACAAACCGATACGCTGAACATGTCCAAACAAAAAGCCCGTCTCGTTCAGGGGCCGTCGTCTTACAACAGTTTCATATACTGGGGAGACGTTAAGAAGCAATGGGAGAGTTCGCTCTCCACAATGAAGATAACCGAGCTGATAGGCTCGGAGAGCATGCCCAAGCACAATCTGCCGGACGTCAAAAAATATCTCGGAGACCTAAGCCCGGAAGAAAAGACGTTCTCGGCAAAATTCACGGAATTCTACGGCAACCTGGCCGGACTTTTGACGAGCATGGAGGCGCCTCTTCTAACCGAGTATGACCTGGCGGAAACCCTGCTCGACATGCGGATATTGTCAAGCCACGTTAAATTTCCGTGCAGGGTCCTTGACATAGGGCCGGGCGCGGGAAGGCACATGGTTAATGCGTGTCTGAACCCGGCGGCCTCCGGCGGACTCTACGTCGGAATCGAGAGCATAGGGCTTCCTTACAGCCTGCAAAACATGGCGGCGTCGCTACTCCGGCTCCGAAACGATAAGCTAAAATTCTACGATTACATGGAATACGAATTCGCGAGAAAAGAATCCCCGAACGTGGCGGACATTGCGATGAACTCAGTGGTGCATATGCCTCTTTGGACGGATTCGGCGCTGCCGTCAAAGCACTTCGACCTTATTATCTGCAACTATCTGTTGGACGAGGTATCGGGAGAGGATTTTATGCGAATCTCCGACCTCATAAGCCGCTCGCTCGCCCCCGGCGGGATGCTGTATTGCCGCGGAGGTCAGGAACGGGCGATGCTTAAAGACCTCTACTACTACGGCTACGGAACGTATCACGGACTCGACATCACGAAGACCCTTGCGTCAAAGGGACTCAAAG
>JBAQMW010000131.1:0-3148 GCA_049303155.1 Thermodesulfobacteriota bacterium
GGGCAAGAGCCTGTCCCCTCAAGGTTTTCTTTTTTTATCTGGTTCCCCGCTTAAGATTGTCCGCCTCGCCTATGGCGGGCGGGGACAAGCTTTTGAGCGGGAATCCATGTCTTTGTATTTAAAGCAAAATCTTGGGAATGACAGAAAAAAGAAACATAAAAAACTTATGGCACACTACTCCATTAAATAGAAAAATTACCCCATTTAGCAAGAGTAGTCAAGGAAAATACTTGAATTTTTGAAGGGTTAAGTCCTGCGGACGGCACAAAATGAAAGCCGTAATGCGTGTGCGTGATGCGTGAAGAAATGTCATTGCGAGCGGAGCGAAGCAATCTTATCTTTTTGCCCCCCTTTTCAAATATCTTTTTCTCCCCCCTTTTTTCAAAAAGGGGGGGGGTTGAACAAAGCTTCTTTAATCCTCTCTGTCTCTCCTTTGTAAAAGGAGAGAACCCTTGAATAAACCTCTTTCAGTAGGACAGGCGTCCCGCCTGTCTATAATGATATTTCTTTTATACTGACATTATTGCATAGTGTTTTAAACCTCGTTAAAACTCAAGTCCTTTATACTCCATGCCCAAAGCCTCTGACACGTTTTTATTGCATAAAACGCCTTTATGCGCGTTTACGCCGTTAAAAAGCGCGGAGTCGCCTTCAACTGCTTTTTTAAAACCGAGATTCGCAAGTTTAAGAACATACGGAAGTGTTGCGTTAGTTAAGGCGAAGGTGGAAGTCCTCGGCACCGCGCCGGGCATGTTCGCCACTCCGTAATGAATCACCCCGTCCTCCTCGTAAGTCGGCTCAGAATGAGTAGTCGGCCTTATGGTCTCGACGCATCCGCCTTGGTCAACGGCAACGTCAACTATGACCGAGCCTTTTTTCATACGGGAGACGAGCGCCTTTGACACAAGCCTCGGCGTTTTAGCTCCGGGTATGTGGGTCGCTCCGATAAGCAGGTCTGCGCCGACGACAGCCCTCTCTATATTATAGGCGTTTGACATGAGGGTTTTAACGCGGCTTCCGAATATATCGTCCAGATGGCGGAATCTTTCGGTGTTTACGTCAATTACAGTAACCTCGGCTCCAAGCCCGACGGCGACCTTGGCGGCATTAATCCCGACTGTTCCCGCTCCGAGTATCACCACGCTTCCCCTCTCAACTCCGGGAACTCCTCCGAGCAATACTCCTCTTCCCCCATATTGCTTCATGAGAAACTGCGCCCCGACTTGAACGGAAAGCTTCCCCGCCACCTCGCTCATGGGCTTAAGAAGAGGGAGGTTTCCGTTCTTTTCCTCGACTGTTTCGTATGCTATGGCAATAACTTTATTCTTAACAAGGGCTTCGGCAAGCTCTTTCTTCGTGGCGAGATGAAAGAACGTGAATACGATAAGCCCTTCCCGAAGATACCCGTATTCCGGGGGAAGAGGCTCTTTAACCTTTACGATAATATCCGCGCCGGAAAAAACCTCTTTCGGGGATTTGAGAATCTCAGCTCCCGCCGCTTGATATTCGTCGTCGCTTATCCCGGCGCCGAGCCCGGCGTTCGTCTCGATAAGCGCTCGGTGGCCTGAGTCCTTCAAAGCCCTTACCCCTGACGGAACCATGGCAACGCGAAACTCGTTGTCTTTAATCTCTTTCGGAACGCCTACTATCATTTACCCTCTCCCTCGTTATCAACCGCGTCTTCGGTATGGCGCGGCATATACCACTTCTGCGCGACAAAGGTCGGCAAAACCGCGCTTGCAACGAGAACCCCGGTCAAGACCGAGTACTGGGTGTCGTCTATGAATCCGGAATTCAATCCGAAAATCGCCGCGATAAGCCCGAACGTCAGACCAGTGCTGAGGAGAAGCGTTACGCACATGTGAGCGTTGGGAACGTATTTTTTCGCGATGAAATAAACCCCTGCGAACTTTGCCGCCTGCTTTACCAAAAGAAACGCCGCGAAAAGCCCTATTGACGCCGCTACGAGCGCGAACGAAACCTTCATGCCGACGACGATGAAAAAAAGAGGCGTTATGAACGCGAAGGCAACCGTTCTAAGCCTCTTTTTTACGGCCATCGTCCCCTTTGTCTCGGAGAAATGCCTTGACATGAAAAGCCCTAAGACGAACGCGGGCAATATGGCGTGCCCCTGTCCCAGATTTGCGAAGTATATGAATACAAGAAGAAGAAAAAAGACGTATTTTATCTCAGGCTCCACGACCTTGTTCTTCAGACGCGGGTTCTCGAACACGTAATGGGAAAAAGCCGTAGCGAGGAATACGACCCCCACGGAGACCGCTATGAAAATGGCGGTATACAGCGTCGGCTTTATGAAAATAATGCTTAAGGCAAGGGCGGTCAGCGTGTTCGTCACGAAGGTCGCGGCCATGAGGATGTTTCCCGCGGGATTTCCGGAAAGGTTTGTTTCCTGAAGAACGGAATAAACGACCGCAATCGAGGTTTCGGAAAGCGCAACCCCGGCGATGAGGGACGCCGGAAGGCTCCACCCGGCGATGAAATAGGCGAAAAGGAACGCGCACACAAAGGGGGCGAGAAAAGAGAAAAACCCTATGAGAAAACTCTCCTTGAATTTTTCCCTGAAGAGTTTCGCGTCCACCTCCGCCCCCGCTAAAAAAGTAAGGACAATCCCCCCGAACCCCGCGAAATAGAGCATCCACTCCTCTGCCCTCACTCCGAGATTGCCGGCAATGGAGCCGATAAGGATTTCGATTATCGCTACGGAGAGTCCTAATTTAAGGGAGATGAGGCTTGAGGCGAGTATTATGAGACCTGCTATCAGAGGGATTATGTCAGGCTGCATCTTTTTCGCCTTCAAAATCTTGCATAGGTCTTTTATACCCCAACGGAGGGGCGCAGTCAAGGGAAGGCGGGGTCATCCGCCCCTCACGAAAGGCAAAACCTCTTTCTTCAGATACCTCACTGCTTCTTCGACCGATTTCCTTTGCGCGTCCGAGGTTTTTTCCTTAAGAGGCTTATCGCGCAACGCATCAAGATCCTTCCTGTCCTCGACCTCATTCATAATCGCCCACGCCAAAGTCCACGCGCGTTTTACGTTATCCATATCGTAGCCGCCTCCTCCGAGCGCGACCCACGGAAGATTGAAAGAGCGAAACCTCTTTACCATTGCCTCGAATCCGTTTGTGGT
>JBAQMW010000132.1:0-9086 GCA_049303155.1 Thermodesulfobacteriota bacterium
CGATTAAGGAGATACACAGGGTTTTGAAAAAACCCGGCATCTTGATTATAAAAGAGCACCGGCCCGGCGGTACGCGCAAGATCGTGGAAGAGGTTAAAAAGGCGTTTTTAACGCTCGGATACGAAAAATGCGTTGATATCGCAACCCTTTTTTCGTTTCACGTAAAATTCAGGAAATAAGGCTGAGTTAAAAAGTCTTTTATTTCATGTAGCTCAGGGCTATGGTGAATCTTCTCACCTTTTCCCCCTCCCCACTCGTTGGGGAGGGTTAGGGTGGGGCAGCCCTGACATGTATCAGCCCCCTGCTTGCTACCTACCAGGACAAGCCTTAACACGAAATCGAAATCCATTCACATTCTGTCATTCCGTGCTTGACACGGAATCCAATTCTTTTTCTGAATATTTTTCCTGGATTCCCGCGACCCATGCTTTGCATGGGTACCCCGAGACCGCGGGAATGACAAAACGAAACAAAGAGCGGACTCCCTCTCCCCTTGTGGGAGCGGTTCCTCCCTTTTTCAAAGGGAGGTCAGGAGGGATTGAGGGTTGGGGTGAGGGGAATAGAACAGGGACTAAAACATTGACGCGCCGTTTAACCAAGACAGGCGGATTTGTATTCCCCCCTTCTTTCATGTTATAATTTTTATATGGGGGCGACCGGCTTCGACGGGACGCCGGCAAGTCGAGGGAAGCATACCGAGGTCCTATCTCCTCGTAAAACAGGGTAGACAGCCATAACTGGCGAACCAAACTACGCACTCGCCGCTTAATTAACGGCGAGCGTCCTGCATGTCCTCTCCCGCGGGCCATGTAAGGACGACACTCAGCGGGATGGCCTTCGCTACTTTGTCCCGAGCGAGCGAAGGCGAGACTCAAAGGGACTGGCTCCGCGCCCCTGCCTGTGGGGAAACGCGGCGCGAGATTCAATCATAGGCTAAGTATGTAGATGCCCCGGCTCAAGTGTTTCCGGACGTGGGTTCGATTCCCACCGCCTCCACCAAGTTTCAAAGGGCTTGCCAATAAGGCAAGCCCTTTGGTTTTTTGGGGGCACGGACTATCCATAGCCTCACCTCGAAATAAAAATTCCGCTTCAAAGAAAAATTGTTGATATAATGCACTTGGTAAAATATTATTAGCCTTATTTTGTTGGGTTGAAAAGCGCAACCTAACCTATGAGGTTACTAAAAAAGGGATGAGTGCACAATTATGGACAACAAATATCAAATGATCCTAAATCGAAATCTAAACGAGGTGAGAGATGCTTGGTTCGAATGGCGTTCTTTAATGGCCATAGAATCTGTCCAACATCCGTTTCCTGATTCGACTTTTTTTGATATTATCCATTCCGCTCTTTTTAATTGTGCTATAGGGCATCTAATGAAGGTACTTGATCAACATAAAGACAGCGCTTCTTTCTGGTATATCTACAATTATAAACAACCTGAAATTAACGCTCAACCGCGGAATACAGAAAGGCTTAAAAAGCTTAAACATTTAGCCAGCCCCGATAGATTAAAGCATATAAGAGATAAAACACATTTCCATATCGATAAAAACGCTGTAGTCGACCCTAAGCAGGTTTGGCGTAATGCCGGCATTACTTCCAAAGAGATTTATAGTGCCTTATTGGATATGATTGCTATTTTACAACCATTATTTAAAAAAGAGTTTGGAGAATACTTTCCTATGGACTATGATGAAGATGAAGCAAAACATCTTGCCAAGATAGCTAAAGACCTTGCGAAATAGCCAACGTAGCCCGTAGGTTGGGTTAGCAAAACGTAACCCAACACATATACCACGAGACCCGAATTAAAATGGCGGGCAATGCCCGCCCTACAAGGCTGAAAATTGTTGGGTTGAAAAGCGCAACCCAACCTACGGGCTAATCTACCCCATGACCCTCAATATCGCCTCCGCCGCCCCCCTTATCTTCTCCGCCGTCCTTCCGAGGATACACCCGTCCACGCCTATCTCCATAAGGTTATAAGTTGACTTCCTATCATATAGCTATTATAATAGCCATATGGAGGAACACATATCATGAAGATGGCGAATACGGTTGAACTCAAGAACAAGACTAACGAACTTCTCAGAAGAGTCGTATCCGGCGAGCCTGTAATCATCACTCTCAGAGGCAAACCGGCGGCGGCCATAACGCCCCTTACAGAGGATGGTCTCGAAGATTTCATCATCGAGAACAGCTCCGCCATACGCAAAAAGATTGCAAAAGCGGAAGAGGACATCAAGGCCGGAAGGGTCGTTTCCCTAAGCGATTACCTCTCCGGGAGAAAATGACTTGAAGAGGTTTAGCGTCAACATAACCGCCTCGGCAACCGGCGACCTCGACGCCACGCAAAACAGAGAGCAAATTATTTCGGACATAAAGAAACTTTACGACAATCCCCTCCCCACAGGCATCAATATAAAAAAACTCAAGGGCTTTAACCCGCCGCTTTACCGCCTGAGGTCAGGTAATTACAGAGTGTTGTATAGAATCGAAGGGCCGGTCGTAACAATAATGAGGATTATTGACAGGAAAGAACTTGAAAGGACGATTAAGAGGATTAGAAAAAGCAGTTAAAAAGCCGCATTAATTCGATTCCCACCGCCTCCACCAGATCAAAAGGGCTTGCGTCCCCTTTATTTTGTAAAAAGGTATATTTATGGATATGGATTTCGAAAAATATAAAACAAAACAGATGCTTGCATTAAAAGATCTTATCACATTTTTTTCCAAAGAGAAAAAACAACGGGAATTGTGGGTTGTAAAGAACTTCCTAACAATCCTTGGCGTAGATTATGGCGAAAATGAATTTAATCAGCCTAACGGAGATCCTCCAGATATTACCTTTCGTGATGCAAAATTTGAAACCACGGAGTTAATGGATGAAAACCGCCCGCGACACGGGATTCTTAAGAAGCGACTGGAAAATCTTGAATTAGCGCAGAGTTATGCCGATATCCCCAGCGAAGAGTGGGACCACTGGGACTCAGAAAATTTATCACCAGAAGGATTGCTGAGGAAAGTGGAGATGCGCTTAAAGAAAAAAAACTATAGTCCTGATGTTATGGCGAAAACCGATGCGCTCGTATACGTGAACTTGCTAAAATATAACATTGACAAGGACAATCTCAGATTTTCCATTCATAAAAGTTCCGCTATACTGTGCTGGCGTTCAGTATCGCTTCTTTTTAATGGAGACGTTGCCCACGTGCTTTTTGCATCAAACGCCACTTCAGAATTCATTCGGAGAAAACGATAATAAGGTGGCAAATTTATTTTCCCTTACACTAAATTCACTCCGCCCCCCTTCACCTTCTCCGCCGTCCTGCCGAGGATATATCCGCCCACCCCTGTCTCCATGAGCGTTTTTAGAAAAAGGCCAAAGAGGATGCGCGCGACTTGAATTCCGCGCTGAAGAATAATAAAGTGTAACGATTATGGTTTACAGGGTAAAAGAGGCGGACTTCAGGGCGTTTGCCGCCAGGGTGCTGGATGGCCTCCCCGATGAGTTCAGGAAGCACATGGAGAATGTCGTCGTGGTCGTGGAGGATTACCCCTCCGTCGAGGACGCCGCGAGCGCGGGCATCCCGCGCGAAGAGCTTCTCGGGCTCTTTCACGGCGTATCCCGTTTTGAGCAAGAGTGGCGCGGCGGCGCGCCTAACCAACTTCCCGAAAGGATTGTGCTTTACAAGCGTAACATCGAGGCCGTCTGCTCCACGAAAGGGGATCTTGTCGAAGAGATACGCTTGACCGTTCTCCACGAGATAGGCCATTATTTCGGCCTGAGCGAGGAAGACATGGATAAGTACGAAAAAGGATAAATAGCGATAACTTTGCAGGCGGGGGTAATTCCGGGGACACCATACTTGATTCAATAAGCCTCGTAGCCCCGTAGCCTTGTAGGGTGGGCTCAGCCCACCTTCTTTTCATTGAACGACTTTAAATTGTGGGCGCAGCCCACCCTACAAAACTACCCCATGACCCTCAATATCGCCTCCGCCGCCCTCCTTATCGTCCCCGGCTCTCCGAGCGCCACCCTCACCTCCGCGAGCCCGTGATCCGTCTCCTCCTTTGTGGCGCTCTCCAGAAGCCCGCCGAGCTCTATGGTTATGTTCTTCGTTGTAACGTCCTTCTGCACGAGCTCGGGGAAAAGGGGCCTGTTAAGAATGATGTTCGGAAGACCATAAAAGGTGTCGCGTCCGGCAAACTTGGAAAGGAAATAGGACAGCCCCAGGGTCTTTTGGATTATCAACATATGGGTCCCGGAAAGTGCGGCCTCGACGGTCGCCGTCCCTGCGGCTATAACAGCGGTGTCGGAGGCCCTCAGTACCGTTTGCCTCATACCTTTTACAAGCCGCGGCCTTCTGGGCGCCGCCTCAATCAAGCCGTTCAAAAAACCCTCATCATACTTTTCCGCGTCCGGTATGACAAGCCTGACCTTTCGCGAGCTCCACGCCGCGGCCTCGGCGGCGCCCTCGACCATGACCCTCAAACGGTCCCTTGTTTCTTTCGCGTTGCCGTTGCCCGGTATGAGCGCCACGACCATCTCTGTCCAGTCGTACCCGAGGGCGGCCTTCGCCTCTATTCGGCTCATGGAGCAATCCACGATGTCCACAAGAGGGTGTCCTACGAACTCGACCTCGACTCCGGCTTCCTTATACATGGCAAGCTCGAAAGGGAATACGGTAAGCGCCCTGTGTACAAGCCCCCTCAATTTTCTGAGGCGCCTCATCTTCAAAGACCTGAGCGCGGCTCCGGCGTAATCTATGACAGGAATACCCCTCGCCTTCGCCTTCTTCATCAATGGGAAGTCAAAGACACTCTGGTCCGCAAGGACAATGCAATCGGCCTTTTCGCTCTCGAGCTCCCTTTTGAGGCCGCCTGCCCTGCCAGCGCCGCCTTTGATACACTTCACGATTGCCTCGGGCCTTATCTCCTTAAGAGATGAGGCAAGCGAGGCCACGTAGAGGTCGCCGTATTCTCCGTAGCTTACTAAAAATATCTTCTCTGTCATCTGAAAACGAACCGTCCTTTTTTGCGCCAAAAAACCCTATGAGACCTCAAAACTATCTTATATAATTAAATCGGAATCTGCAAGACCAGACGATATGAATGTCAAACCCTCTCTTTTTTTTAATGCAAACCTCCGCTTTTTATGTTATGCTAATTGGCTATGATTCAGGTATCTAACCTTTCAAAGTCTTATAACGCCAAGCCTCTTTTTGAGGACGTTACCTTTTCCGTGGGGAAAAACGAAATCATCGGATTGGTCGGCAGGAACGGCTCGGGCAAGTCAACCCTTATGAAAATCCTCGCGGGCCTTGAAAATTACGACACAGGCGTATTCAGCACGCCTAAGGGCTATAAGCTCGGTTATCTCGACCAGCATATTCATTTTACGCAAAATACCCTTTTGGAAGAATGCTGTCAGGTTCTTAGCGCGGAAGAACAGTACGACCACTACAAGGCCGAAAAAATCCTCTTTGGCCTCGGTTTCACGGAAGAAGACCTTAACCGCCCTCCCTCTGAATTTTCAGGAGGATTCCAGCTGAGGATAAATCTGACCAAGACGCTCCTGCAAAATCCCGACCTCTTGCTATTGGACGAGCCCACGAACTATCTTGACATCTTGAGCCTTCGCTGGCTCAGGAGATTCCTCAAGAGCTTTCACGGAGAAGCGATTCTCATAACCCATGACCGCGAATTTATGGATTCCACGACGACCCATACGATGGGCATTCACAGGGGGAGCCTTACCAAGACAGCCGGCCCGACCGAAAAATACTACGCCCAACTCATGCTGGACGAAGAGATCCACGAAAAAACCCGCCAGGGTCAGGAAAAGA
Source organism: Thermodesulfobacteriota bacterium (assembly GCA_049303155.1). Taxonomy (GTDB): domain Bacteria; phylum Desulfobacterota; class GWC2-55-46; order GWC2-55-46; family DRQE01; genus JBBTLC01. The sequence continues at coordinate 5,853 of JBAQMW010000132.1, forward strand.
AGATAAAAGACCTGATGAAGTTCGTGGATAGATTCGGAGCCAAGGCCTCCAAGGCCGGCCAGGCCCAATCCAAACTGCGGCAGATCGAAAAAATGGACGTGCTCGACGAAATCAAATCCGAACACAAGTTGGGATTCCGTTTCAACTATAAACCCATTCCCTCCAAAGTGCCCATGCAGGCGGAGGGACTTGCTTTTTCATACACAGGAGACCCGAAAGACAATCTTTTCGAAAATTTGTCCTTTCAGATAAAACCCGAAGACCGGCTGGCGGTCATAGGCAAAAACGGAAAAGGCAAGACGACTCTTTTGAACGCGCTGGCGCAAACAACGCAACCGAGCGAAGGTTCGGTCAAGTTTCCTCCAGGCATCTCAATCGGTTATTATCAACAAACCAACAGGAAGGATTTGAATCCCAAACACACTGTGGCAGAGGAGATAGCGCAGGCGAACCCGCACCTCGGCGCTTCGGAGAGCCGCGCCATCTGCGGGGCCATGATGTTCTCAGGGGACCTGGCGAATAAAAGAATCTCCGTGCTTTCCGGCGGAGAGCAAAGCAGGGTTTTGCTGGGAAAGATATTGGCCCACCCCGCGAACATCCTATTCCTGGACGAACCTTCCAACCACCTCGACATGGACTCCATACAGGTGATGACTCAAGAGATAAAAAAGTTCCCCGGGGCCGTGGTCATAGTAACGCATAATGAAGAAATGCTCCGTGTCTTGGCCACCAAACTCGTCATCTTTCACAAAGGCACGGCGGAATTCTTTCCCGGAACTTACGACGAGTTCTTGGAAACCATAGGCTGGGAAGAAGAGGCCTCCCTTAAAAAACCAAAGGAAAAGCCCTTAAATATCCCTTCAAAACAAAAAGACGCCAAACCGCGGGGAGCCGGCGGGGTACCCATGCGGAGCATTCCGAAGCAAGGCCGCGGGTTTAATTCGCTCGAAAAAGACTATGAAGACATGGAAAACGAAATCCTGAAATTGGAAGACGGCCTCAAAGATAAAAACGAAGAAGTCCTCCTGATGGTGCAGGGAAAGGCGGACGGCGCCCGAATACAGGAACTCTACAAAGCAATCGCCGAAACGCAGACGCGGCTTAACGCCTGCTACGCTAAACTCGAAGAGCTGTTCCGCCAAATGGAAAACCCGGCCGCTACGGCATAAAACTCGTTCCCGTCACCCAAGGGCTTGACCCATAATATTTCAATTTATCTCGTGCTATGCATATTACAGCGGCTTATTAATTCATTTAGCCATCCGCAAGGTCAAATCCCTCTTGCCATTTGGCAGGGCAACGGTTTATAATCCAATTAATTCCGCTTAACGAGGTGCGCCGTGAAGAAAAAAATACTGCTCGCTATTTTCGCGCTTTTGATTTTCTCCGTCCTGCCGTTTGAGGCAATGGCCGAAGAAAGCGCGTTTATAAAAGACTTTACGCAAAGCTACAGGGCCTCGAACCTTGCCCGCCTTTCCGCGCTCGTAAAGAAATATAAAGACGCGATACCTGAGGAGGTAGAATCCCTCATAAAGGACGCGGCCGCCAACGACAAGACTTACTTCGAGAGAATGGACATCCTGGACGTGGCGAACGTCCTTGCCACCATGCATATCGAGTGGAACGCCGGAGACCCGAATCTCTTGAAGAAGGTCGAGGACATCCAGAAAAAAGAAATCACCGAAGAAAAGAAACGCGTCGAAGAAAAGGAAAAATATAAACGCGAGGAAAAGGTGCCGGGGAACTTCGTCCTCATGACCCATAACGAGGAGATGGAAAGGCAAAAACTCGCCCCCGTCCTCTACCCCCACTGGGTGCACAGGCTGTTTTTCAGGTGCAAGGTGTGCCACGAAGGCATAGAAAAGATGAAACGCGGGGCTAACGACATCTCGCATAAGACGATGGCCGAAGGCAAGTTTTGCGGCGCATGCCATAACGGCAAGCTCTCCTTCCCGGCGGACAAGGACTGCGAAAGATGCCACATGGCCGGCACGGACAAGGCAAAGCCTTTTCGCGACTTAACTCGCTTTACGGACAAGGACTTGAAGGAGATAGCCGCGAGGCTCGGCTCAACATGGGAGCCTGAAAAACTTCCCGGAAAGACCTACCCGCGCGACAAGTTCGGTTTCATAAACTGGGTCGAACTCGATAAATCCGGCGCCTTTAAGCCGCTCGACAAGATAGACGGAGAAGAAAAAGACGAAGGATTGAGGGATAACCTCATTTATTTCGAATCTTCCATCGGCTTCATGAAGGGGGTTCTTTTCAGCCATAAGATACACTCGACCTGGGTCAAATGCTCCCTCTGCCACGAGGACGTCTTCAAGTCCGAACTCAACGCCAACAAAATCGTCATGAAAGAAGTGCTCGATGGCAAGCACTGCGGCAAATGCCACGGCAGGGTGTCATTCACGTTCTCGGACTGCATGAGATGCCACGCCTTTGACAAAAAATCCGCGCCAAGCGACGCCCTGATACATCCGGCAAAGCCGAAGGAGCCGAAGGAATAAAAGCCTTGTTTGGGAACGGAGTTTAAAACCCGGATTCGGTAAGCGCCGGGCACCCGACCCGCCCTATGGGGCGGGTACCCCGAAATGGCGTGGGTCGAACAGGTTTAATCAATTCATCTTTACGGCAGGGCAAAAGGCCGCCCCTATTACTCTCTGTCCTTCTTACGCAGCGTCAAGCGCCAATTCATTAGTTTGGTTCCGCCGAATTATTGTTACGCGTCGCCGCCAGACTCGCCGCGACGGAAGCGGCGATAATGATGGCCACGATGCCCAGAGCCAAACCTATCGGCACCTTATAAATACCCGCAACCAACATCTTCGCGCCCACGAACACCAGCACCAGCGCCAACCCGTATTTCAACAAATGGAAGCGGCCCGCTATGTGGGCAAGCAAGAAATAAAGCGCCCGCAGGCCCATGATGGCGAACATGTTGGAAGTGAAGACGATGAATGGGTCGTGCGTGACAGCGAAGATGGCCGGAATGGAATCCACCGCGAAGATGACGTCCGAGATCTCTATGAGCGCCAGCACCAGAAAAAGCGGCGTGAACCAGCGCACTCCGTCCTTCATCACCGTAAACTTCTCTTCGTGGTATTCATGGGTAATTCGCAGATGGCGGCGCATCCATTTCAGCGCCGGGTTCTTCTCCAGATTCATTTTCTTATCGGCAAATATCAACATCTTGAAGCCTGTGATGAACAGGAACAGGCCGAAGACGTAGAG
>JBAQMW010000133.1:0-5635 GCA_049303155.1 Thermodesulfobacteriota bacterium
CGGTTCCTTATCGTCAATGGAAACCTTAACCCAGGTAGGCTGCTTGGCAAACATCTCGAGCGTATGATGCTCCGCATTTGACTCCGTAGCAGCCTCGGGGGCCGCCGGAACAGGCGTCGAAGGTTCCACGGACTTTACCTCCGGTTTTACCTCTTTCGCAGGCAAAGGTTTCACTGCCTGAGGTTTTACGGGCGCATCAATCGCTGCGTCCGGCTTAACGGAAACATCCGGAACGGCCGCTGCCTGCTTTCCCTCCGGAACGCTTGCCGCAGGCGCGGATACCGTTGCCTCTTTCGCCTCTTTGCCGTTGAAAAGAGTAAAATAAAAACTCACCACTATTATGACTAAAACAGCGGCTCCGGCAAAGGAAATAATATAAGTCAGGCGCCTGCCCTGCCGCTTTTCCGCGCTCTCCCCGGCATTGGCGCGATGCGGCTTGGTTTTCTCTCTTTCCTTTTCATCGAGTTCCCTAAGATAGGCCTCGTACCTAATGGCGCAGTCGTCGTCGTCAAGGCCGAGATGTTTGGCGTATGCCCTTATGAAACCCCTGACATAGGCCGAGTGGGGAAGCTTCGCGTAGTCGTCAGCCTCGATGGCATTGATTGTCGTCGCGGACAACTTGATGGCCGTTGATAAATCCGCGACCACAATGCCTCTCAGTTCCCTCTCTCTCTTGAGATATTCTCCCGGCCTCTCCATAGCCTGATGACCTTTCGCTATTTCAGTAAATCCAGATATTCCTTGGCGCTCCTTGCCTTGTCGCTCTGCGGGGCGAGTTCCATTACCTTCGATAAGGCCTGTCTCGCCGTGTTCTTGTCCTTCCTGCGTATGGATACCAAGCCTAACTGATAGTGCGCATCCACGAAGTTCGGCGCGAGTTCCACCGTTTTCTTGAAGGCATTAACCGCCTCAGCGGTCTTATTCATCTTATCGAAAGCAAGCCCCATGTTGTAATGCGCCATCTGGTAGTCCGGCACCGCCTCTACGGCCTTTTTATAACTCTCGACCGCGTTCGCGTACATGCCCTTATTGTAATAAGCCCAGCCGAGATTGTTCCACGCGTACTCCGGCGTCTTATAAAGAATATTGCCTGCGGCGGCCTTGAAATGAGCGATGGCGGTATCCCAGTCCTTTAATTCCGACGAAACCGCTCCGGCGTTCAGATGGGCCTCGGAATAATCGGGGGAGAGCCTGACGGCCTCGCTAAACTCCTTCAAGGCTTCGAGATACATCTTTTTCGCGAAATACGCGAGCCCGAGCATGTTGTGGTAGGACGCATTTTCGGGAGAAAGATTGACGGCCTTCATGAGCTCTTCGAGGGCCGCCGGATAGTTCTTCTCGGCGAACTGAACTTCGCCTGTCCTGTAATGAATGTCGGCCTCCTCTTTTCTTTGCTTGAGAGAAGGGCCGCAGGACGTCAGAAGAAAACTTGCGGCAATAGAAAAAATAATCGTTTTATTCCACATAGATGGCCTCACTATATCACATATTCTCAAAATGGGTCAACCGTTTAAACTCGGAGTATCGCGTCTCTATATCTTTAAAGTTAAGAGCCGAAAGCCTGTCGAGGCTGAAGGACTCGACGTTAAACGAAGCCATGACGCTTCCGAGTATTATGGCGCGCCTTATGTTTTCGTCGCTCACGTCTCCGGTCGAGGCTAAGTATCCCATGAGGCCCCCGGCGAAGCTGTCACCGGCGCCGGTAGGGTCGAATACCTCTTCGAGCGGATACGCCGGAGCGGAAAACATCGCAGACCCGTTGAACATCAATGACCCGTACTCGCCCCTCTTTATTATGAGGGTTTTAGGACCCATGTCAAGTATCTTCTTCGCGGCCTTTACGAGGCTCGATTCTCCTGAAAACTCCCTCGCCTCGCCCTCGTTTATGACGAAGAGATTCACCCTGCGTAAGACCCGCTTAAGCGCGTCCGGCTTGCCGCCTATCCAGAAGTTCATGGTGTCGCAGGCCACGAACTTGGGCTTTCTCACCTGCTCGAGCACCTCGTGCTGGATGTCAGGGTCGATGTTGGCGAGAAAGAGAAATTCCGCGTCCCTCTGATTTTCCGGTATGACGGGCTTGAACTCGCTGAAGACGTTTAACTGCGTCTCTAACGTGTGGGCTTGATTCAAGTCGTAATCGTACCTGCCTTTCCATCTGAAGGTCTTCCCTTTGTCCACGACCTTGAGCCCGCTCAAATCAACTCCCTTATCGCGCAGGAGTTTAACGTGCTTTTCCGGAAAATCGCCGCCCACGACCGCGACAAGCGCGACGTCCGCGAAATAACTCGCGGAGGTCGAAAAATAAGTGGCAGAGCCTCCTAACGCCTCTTCCACCTTTCCGAACGGCGTCTCGACGCTGTCGAACGCCACGGAACCGACTACAAGTATGTCCATATCCCTCCGTTATTACGTAGCTCAAGGCTTTAGCCTTGATACAAATCAGCCCCCCGCTTAATGCCTGCGGGGGCAGGCTCTAAAGGGCCGAGCTACAAAATATATTTTCCCAAAAGAAGCGAAAGGTCTTTTTTCGTCTTCTTCGGGATTTTTTTCGTATCGGTCACGACCGCGTATTTAAGAGCCGTAGCGCACTTGCATGCCCTTCCCCCGGACACCATGGAAACGGCATTTCTTATTATTTCCTTCGCAACGGAGACGTTTTTCTTGAGCGTAGCGAGTATCATCTCGACCGTTACCGGCTCCTCGGTCGAATGCCAGCAGTCGTAATCCGTGGATAAGGCCACTGTCGCGTAGCACATCTCGGCCTCTCTCGCGAGCTTGGCCTCCGGAATATTGGTCATGCCTATGACGTCCACTCCAAACGATCTGTAGATAGAGGACTCGGCCTTTGTCGAAAACTGCGGACCTTCGATGCAGATATAGGTGCCGCCTTTATGTACGGTGGCGCCGGATTTTTTCGCAGCATCGTAAAGAATTCCGCTCAGGTTAGAGCATACCGGCTCGCCGAACTCCACGTGTCCGACTATGCCGTCTCCGAAAAACGTGCTTACCCTTTTGCTCGTCCTGTCGAAGAACTGGTCCACTATGACTATGTGTCCGGGCGCGATTTCCTCTTTCATGCTCCCTACGGCGGAGACGGATATAAGCCGCTCGACGCCTAATTTTTTCATGCCGTAGATATTCGCCCTGTAGTTTATCTCGGAGGGGGTGAACCTGTGCCCGCGCCCGTGCCTCGGAAGAAATACCATTTTAACGTTGCCGAGATTACCAGTTATGTAGGCGTCCGACGGAGAGCCGAAGGGAGTTTTGACCTTAACTTCTTTTACGTTCTTGAGCCCATCCATCTCGTAGAGGCCGCTTCCGCCTATGACTCCTATTACCTTATCGGACATTCAAGACTCCTTAATATTGCTATTTCAATAAGAATTCTTCGTTATTTTTACCATTATTCAAGGGAGCGGGTCAAGGGGATTCACGGGGAACGCCCCGCTGCTTCGCTGTAGCCTTGCCGGGTTTTTTGGCTTTTACAGCCTCGGACATCAACTCCGAGGCAATCTTAAAGGCCTCTTTGGATTCAGCCTCCATGCCCTGCATGCGGTAGGCGAGGCCGAGATTATAATAAGCGTCCGAGTAATAAGGGTTCAGCAAGACGGCCTTTTCGTATTCCTTTACCGCGTCCTCGATGTTGCCCCGCATCGCGTAAACGCTTCCGAGATTATTGTGGGTGTCGGCTAAACCCGTGCCTGATTCGAGCGCGGCCCTGTATTGCCAAAGAGCCTCTTCGATGCGCCCCTGCTTTTCGTAGGCAAGTCCCAAGTTATTGCGGGCCTCGGCAAAATCGGGTTTTATCCGGAGCGCGGCAAGGTATTCCGAAACCGCCTCATCCGTAAGACCCGTCTTGACGTAGGAGTTGCCGAGATTATACCGGGCCTGCGCGAAATCCGGATTAATCCTTATGGCGGCTCTGTATTCCGAAACCGCCGCCGAAACAAGGCCGAGCTTCCCGTACGCGTTGCCGAGATTGTTGCGGGCTTCCGCCAAACCCGAATCAAGCCGAAGCGCGGCCAAATACTCTTTCAAAGCGTCTTCGATAAATCCCTGCCTGTCGAGCGCTCTTCCGAGATTATTGCGGGCTTTCGCGAAATCCGGCTTAAGCGAAAGCGCGATACGGTACTCCGTGACGGCCTCCGGAATAAAGCCCTTTTCGCTTAATGCGTTGGCGATATTGTAGTGAAGATCGGGGTGGTCGTAAGTCAACTCCAAGGCCGCTCTGTATTCGTTTATCGCGTCATCCATCCGGCCTTTATCGAAATACGCGATGCCGAGGGCGCCGTGGCCCCTCGCCTTCAACGGGCTCTTCAGACTAACGTCTCCCCATAAAAGCGTTGCTTCGTTCCATAAGGAATTTCTTTCGTAAACGGCCAAGCCGATGGAAAAAACAATAGCGCACATGACGGCACGACCCGCGTACGAAAATAAACTTCTGCCCGCGTGAAACGGCGTCATGCTTTTCTCCCCTTGCGTTTTAAATCCTTACGAACTACGAAGTGAATAAAAATCAAAGATTAAATATCAAAAATCAAAACCAAGGTTTGGTTTTTTATAAATAAAGAAATACCGCATTTTTGACTTTTGATTTTTTATTTTTGATTTTGTTTCAGAGCCTGTCCCCGCAATCTTAAGCGGGGAGGTCACCCCTGCCCTTTTAGCTGTCCGCACGCGGCCTGTATGTCCGCGCCCTTGCTCGCGCGGAGGCTCACCACGTACCCTGCGTCATAAATAACCTGCTTAAAGGCTTCGACGGTCTTTCCGTCCGGACGCTCGAACCCGGAGCCCGGAAACGGATTAAAGGGTATTAGATTTATCTTTGAAGGTATGTCTTTCAAAAGTTTCACGAGCCGCCTCGCGTCCTCCAACGTATCGTTTACGCCCTTTATGAGCACGTACTCGAACGTGATGAACCGTCTGTTTTTAAGAGGATACTCTTTAAGGGCAGAGAGCAGTTCTTTGATGGGATATTTTTTGTTTATCGGCATGAGCCGGCTTCTAACCTCGTCGGTCGTAGCGTTAAGAGAGACCGCCAGATTCACGTCCGATTCCCTGCCGAGTCTTTTTATGCCCGAAACCACCCCTGCCGTGGAAAGAGTTACCTTCCTCGGCGAAAAGGCCATGCCTTCCGTATCAATAAGCACGCGCAAAAATCTCGACACCTCGTCGTAATTATAAAGAGGCTCGCCCATGCCCATAAGCACCACGTTAGTTATAGCTTCGAAGCCCTTTACGCCGCCGGAGCTTACCAAATCCACCGCAGAGTGCACAATACCGCACATCTCGGCCATGGTTAAGTTTCTTCCGGCCCCGATGCTTCCGGTCATGCAAAAGGCGCATCCCAGGGCGCACCCGGTCTGAGTCGAGACGCAAAGGGTGAGGCGTTTGCCTTCCGGTATCAGGACGCTCTCGACCGTTGCGCCGTCTTCGAGTTTGATGAGGAGTTTTATCGTGTGGTCGGAAGATTTACGGGTCTTTAAAACCTTTACCCCGCTTATGTGCCACCCTTCGGTCTTGAGCCTCTCGCGGAATTCTTTTTTTATGTCGGTCATCTCGTCTATGGCGAGCGCGCCTCTTCTGAACACCCACGCGTAGACTTGGCTCGCGCGAAAAGGCTTCTCTCCCATGC
>JBAQMW010000134.1:0-4126 GCA_049303155.1 Thermodesulfobacteriota bacterium
CTCATAAAGAATAAAACATCGGCGCACGTTAATCCAAGCAAAGGATTAACAAGCTTGAAAATCGAGACCAACCTCTCGAAAGACGAATACTCGGCTATGATAAAAAAAGCCCTCGCCTACATAGCCGCCGGAGACATCTACCAGATAAACCTGTCGAGAAGGCTTAAGATACCGATTAAAAAAGACCCGTTCGAAATCTACTCTTCCATGACGGCCGTCGCGCCGTCACGCTTCCCTTGTTTTTTCGACTGCGGGGGATTTCAAATACTCTCGAACTCTCCGGAGAGATTTTTACGAGTTACGGGACGAAAGGCCGAAACAGAGCCGATAAAAGGCACGAGGCCGCGCGGCAAAAATCCCATTGAGGACCGAACCTTGATTGAGGAACTCAAGAAAAGCCCAAAGGAAAACTCCGAGCACGTCATGATAGTGGACCTCGGAAGAAACGACATAGGCAGGATATCCGAGCCCGACACCGTAAAAGTCGAAAGTTTCAAAAGGATAGAGACCTATCCGTCCCTCCACCACATGGTCTCGACGATATCAGGAACCCTTAAAAGCGGCATAGGCCCGGCCGAGGCGATAAAGTTCATGTTCCCGGGCGGCTCGGTAACGGGCGCCCCGAAGATACGCGCGATGGAACTCATAGAAGAGTTGGAGCCTTTGAGGCGCGGCCTTTATACCGGGGCCATGGGCTACATTGACCTTTGCGGGGACATGGACCTTTCCATGATTATAAGGACGGCCATCGCGAAAGACGGCTCGCTTGACTTAAGCGTCGGGGGCGGCATAGTGGCTGACTCAAACCCCGAAGAAGAATACCTTGAAACGGAAATAAAGGCGGCTGATTTTCTTAAAGTCACACAGAAAAAGGAGGCCATGAAAAGGGCATGAAAGGTCTGGTCTGCGTAAACAACAAAATCGTCCCTTCCGATAAAGCGAGGATTTCTGTCTTTGACAAGGGGCTCCAATACGGCCACGGAGTGTTCGAGACCATGAGAGCCTATTGCGGAAGGATTTTTCTTTTCGAAGAGCATATGGAAAGGCTTAATCGCGGGGCGAGGTGTTTTCGCATTGCTCCGCCCAAAGCAAAGATACTCAAGAAAAACGCGCTGCTGATTCTTAAAAAAAATAATCTCCTCTCAAGCGACGCTTATCTCAAGATAATGCTTACGCCCGGAGACGGCGGAAAGAAACCGGCCTCGACAATAATAATTTCACGCAAGCTCGATACCAAGGAAATATCGCTCATGCAAAAAAACGGCATAACCGCGATAACCCTTCGCGGATGGATAAACCCCTTCGGCGCGATAAAGAGCATGAGTTACGCGAGAAGCGTTCTCGGTAAGATCGAGGCCGAAAAAAGAAACGCCTTCGAGGCAATATTCACCACTCCGGACGGATATATCCTCGAAGGCGCGTCCACAAACGTATTCCTAATAAAGGACGAAATCCTGAAAACTCCGGAAATCGGGGCGTCCACATGGAGACCCACCCGAAGGGTGGGTCTGGCAGCGCCTTCGAATTCGGCGATACTCCGTGGCGTTACGAGAGACGCGGTAATACAACTCGCTAAAAAAAACGGGCTTCGCGTAAAAGAGATGCGGATAAGCGTAAAAGACCTCTATACCTGCGACGAGGCTTTTGTCACCAATTCCATAATGGAGATAATTCCGCTCAAGAAAGTGGACTCAATGAAAATAGGAAAAGAAAAAAGAAAAACCGGCCCCATAACCGCCCTCCTTCTTGCGTCTTACAAGGACTTTGCCTTAAAAAACCCTTAATCCCCCCTGACCCCCCTTTGGAAAAGGGGGTAACCTTAATCTTCCGAATTTCTTGCTTTCTTATATATAATTATGTATAGTTTATAAATGGGCCGGTCTAAATCCGAAATCCGCGAAAATTCAAACAAAGACGCAGGCCTCAAAGAAGCCGAGCAGAGGATACACCAACTCAGGGTCTTCAGCGAAATCGGCAAGGCCGTAACGTCTTCCCTCAACACCAAAGAAATCCTCCAAGTCGTGATGGAGCAGATAAGCGACCTCTTGCAGCCTAAGAACTGGTCTCTCCTGCTTCTCGATCAGGAAACACAGGAACTCCGCTTCGAGATAGTCGTCGGCGACGGGGTAGAAAAGATAAAAGATTTAAGGCTCAAGGTGGGCGAAGGCATCGCCGGATGGGTCGCCAAAGAAGGCAAGCCCCTGCTTGTCCCGGACGTAAGCAAAGACCCGAGGTTCTCCGCCAAGGCCGACAGCGTATCCAACTTCAAAACAACGTCCATCGTCTGCGTGCCGCTTCTGACGAGGGGCAAAACCATGGGCGTCATCGAGCTGATAAACAAGGTAGAGGAAGGACACTTCGGAGACGACGACCTTTTCCTCCTGACCACTATCGCGGATTACACGGCCATAGCCATAGACAACGCGCTCCTCTTCGACAAGGTGCAGGAACTTACCATAACCGACGACCTTACCCGCCTCTACAACTCGCGCTTCATGCACCGCTACATGGACTACGAAATAGAGAGGACCAAGAGATCCGGCTACGAGCTTTCGATGCTCTTCATGGACCTCGATTTCTTCAAAAACATCAACGACAAGCACGGGCACCTGTGCGGAAGCAAACTCTTGACGGAAATCGGCCAGGTCATACTCCACAACATAAGAAGCGTTGACATAGCCTGCCGTTACGGCGGAGATGAATTCGTCGTGCTCATGCCTGAGACCAGCAAGAATAACGCCCACCTTGCCGCGGAAAAACTGCGGAAAAAGATAAAAGAAGCCGTCTTCCTCAAGGACGAAGGGATAAACTGCGGCATGACGGTAAGCATCGGAATCGCGTCCATTCCCTCCGACGGAAAAGACAAGATAGAACTCATACACATGGCCGACACGGCCATGTACAAGGTAAAGGCAATGTCGAGGGACGGCGTCGCGTCGGCCGAAAAAGAATCGGCATGATAAAAACGCTTTTAAACGATAAAACGACGCTCTTGGCCGCAAGCGTATCCCTTATGCTTGCCCTTTCAGGCTGCGCGTCGTACAAGACCTATACCGAAGGCCCGCCGGTATACGAAGCCACGGTAAAGGAAATAAAACCGGGCGTCACGAAAAAAGAAGAGGTAATCTCGACCCTCGGCGAACCGTCGTCGATAACAGAGGCCGAAGGAGCCGAAAAACTCCTTTATGTCTATACTGTGAGAAGAGTGCCTTCTTACTTAGGCGGCGCATTCGAAGACACAACAGCCGCCATAGTGCGCGAAACCACCCTCGAAGTCACGATTAAAAACGGAATTGTCTTTAACTACGACTTCAAATACAGCGAAAAGTGACAGGCTGTTGAAAAAAGCCCGCTCTAAAAACTCCATCGCTAAAATGAAATTTCTCCGGTCAGCATTGCTGCTCGTCATCTTGACGGCGTTCGCCATATCAGCCGTGAACAGAAACGCCTTATGGAACGACGAGGTTAGATTATGGGAAGATATCGCGAAGAAAAGCCTTAACAAGGCGCGATGGCATAATAATCTCAGCGTCATATATCTGGAAAAAAGACAAATTGACAAGGCGATGGTCATATTAGAATCCGCGATAAAACTACACGCTGCCGACCGCATCTATGGCGAGAGCGGATACCTCGCCGCGGCGCACTCTAACCTCGGCCTTGCTTACGCCATGAAGGGCAGGATGAAAGAAGCGACGTCGGAATTAATAACCGCCATAGAACTCAGCCCCGATTACGTCAAGGCCCGCATAAATCTCGGTAACGTCTACGACGAACTAAACCTTATTGACGAAGCGATACGCGAATACAAGACGGCGATAAGCATAGACCCGAACGACGCGGCGGTTCACCAAAACCTGGGGCTCGCCTACCTCAAAAAAGGACTCAAGGCCGAGGCCATGGCCTCATTCGAAACCGTATTGCGCATAAACCCCGAAAATGAAGATATTCGGAAGTTTTTCGGCTCAGTAAAAAAAGGCCAAAACTAAAACCATTAAAAAAACCGGATGAAAAATGCGATGGACATCCTATGATTCAATCTCAAGCCCTGTCAATATTGAAAACCGGCGCGAATGTCTTCTTGACCGGAGAACCCGGCTCCGGCAAGACTCATACCGTAAACGAG
>JBAQMW010000135.1:0-8232 GCA_049303155.1 Thermodesulfobacteriota bacterium
ATCCCCTTATGCCCGCTATGGTCATTTATACGCGATTCTCCTTGTCCTTGCGGACGGCACAATAAGTAAAAGTCAAAAATTAAATATCAAAAATCAAAAGTAAGGTTTAATTTTTATAAAAAACGAAAAATACCGAATTTTTGATATTTGATTTTTTATTTTTAATTTTGCTTTAGCGATCACCCCTGCCTTAAAAAAAATAAACCGCTTAAAGCGGCTTGGCGGCGGAAAACCCTGCATAAATGGCAAGCATGACCGAACTCATCTAAGACCCCTTCTCGTCACCCGAAAGGGACAGATACCGGTTTATTATGTCGTCCACCGCTTCCTCGTTTTCCTTTACGGACTTTTCTTCCGCATTCGCGGACGCGGCGGCCTTTGGAGCCGCGCTTGCTTTAGACTCTTTGAGCTTGTGAAACCTGCCCGTTTTCAGCTCTTTTATGATCAAGTTGTGCTGCTCGTCCATTATCTCGCCAACTACCAAATCGAGCTTGTCGGATTTAAGTATGTCTGAGTAAGAGGTCTTGCGCGAGCCGAAAACCACCCCTGCCTTGAACACAACTGTGGTGATGAACGGATTTTTCCTTCCGCCGTCTTCGGTCTGGACGTGATAGACCTCTCCTTTATAAGGTACATTCTGATTGAGTCCGAGTTTCATGAGAGCCTTAACTTATTATTATCTCTTAATTTTTAACATATCTCAAGGATTAATTCAAGTCCTGCGGACGACGCGATGAATCAATATCAAAAATTAAATATCAAAAATCAAAAGTAAGGTTTGCTTTTTATAAAAAAAGAATACCGAAATTTTGACCTTTGATTTTTTATTTTTGATTTTGTCTTTAATTTGGGTGCAGGGCTCAGCCCCTGCCCTGCCTTGACGCAGGGGAGGGATTGATGTAATCTTTAAACAATGCGGTTCCCCCTTTTACAAAGGGGCGGGGTACCCATGCGAAGCATGGGTCGGGGGGATTAGGGAGATTGCCATGCAGGATACGAAAAAGGCCGATACAATAGAGGTTCTTTCCGGAGAAAAAAGGGTTTTTAAGCCTTCAAAGGAATTCTCCGAAAAAGCCCATATAAAAAGCTTCGAACAATACGAAAAACTTTACGAAGAATCCATAAAAGAACCGGAAAAATTCTGGGGCCGCATGGCAGAAGAGACCCTTGTATGGACGAAAAAATGGGACAAGGTCTTGGAATGGGACTTTAATAAGCCCTTCGTAAAATGGTATCTGAACGGAAAACTCAACGCCTCTTATAACTGCCTCGACAGGCACCTTTCGACGACGACGAAAAACAAGGCCGCCATAATCTGGGAGGGCGACGACGGCAGTTACAAAACATATACCTACCAGCAATTACACTACGAAGTATCGAAATTCGCGAACGTGCTCAAGAAAAAGGGCGTTAAAAAAGGCGACCGGGTCACCTTATACCTTCCCATGATACCGGAACTGCCGATAGCCATGCTCGCGTGCGCGAGGCTCGGCGCGATACACAGCGTAGTGTTCGGAGGTTTTTCAGCGTCGTCTCTCGAGCAAAGAATCATTGACTGCGGCTCGACTTTTCTTATCACGTCCGACTTCGGGTTAAGGGGCGGAAGGCCAGTGCCTCTTAAAGAAAACGCTGACGTTGCGCTTAAAAACTGCGGCTCCGTAAAAAACGTAATCGTCGTAAAAAGAACAGGCGGAAAAGTCGCGATGCAGGAAGGCCGCGACTCGTGGTGGCACGAAGAAACGGCAAAGCCGGACATAACCGCAGATTGCCCGTCCGTTGAGATGGATTCCGAAGACCCTCTCTTTATCCTCTACACGAGCGGCTCGACGGGAAAACCAAAGGGAGTGCTTCACACGACCGCCGGGTATCTCGTGTTTTCCGCGCTTACCTTCAAATGGATATTCGATTACAGGGACGAAGACACTTTCTTCTGCACCGCGGACATCGGCTGGGTTACGGGACACTCTTATATCGTTTACGGCCCTCTTATATGCGGCGCGACGTCTCTCATGTTCGAAGGAATCCCCACCTACCCCAACCCGGACAGGTTCTGGGATATCGTGGAAAAACACAAGGTAAACATCTTCTACACTGCCCCGACGGCGATAAGGGCGCTTATGAGATTCGGCATTGAGTGGGTTAAAAAACACGACTTGAAAAGTTTGCGCCTTCTCGGAACGGTCGGAGAGCCGATAAATCCGGAGGCGTGGATGTGGTACTTCAATACAATCGGAGAAGGGAAACTCCCGATTGTTGACACATGGTGGCAGACGGAAACAGGCGGCATACTCATTTCACCGCTTCCCGGAGCGATACCTCTAAAGCCCGGAAGCGCGACGCGGCCGTTTTTCGGCATTGCGCCGAAGATATTGAAAGAAGACGGAACGCCCGCAAAGACAAACGAAGGCGGTTACCTCGTCATTGAAAAACCGTGGCCCGGGATGCTTAGAGGCACTTACGGAGACCCTGAAAATAAACGCATGAAAGAGGTTTACTTCTCGCGCTTTCCCGGATACTACCTCTCGGGAGACGGCGCACGCATTGACGAAGACGGCGATTACTGGTTCATGGGCAGGATTGACGACGTATTGAACGTCTCGGGCCACAGGCTCGGCACGGCGGAGGTGGAGAGCGCACTGGTGGCGCACTCGTCCGTATCAGAGGCCGCGGTAGTAGGCTTCCCGCATGACATAAAAGGAGACGGCATATACGCCTTTGTGGTGCTTAAAGAAGGAAAAACCGAAGACGAGGAAATGAAAAAAGAACTGCTTGAACACGTTAAAAAAGTGATAAGCCCCATAGCTAAGCCCGACAAACTTCAATTCGCCGCGGGATTGCCGAAGACGCGAAGCGGAAAAATAATGCGCAGGATACTGAGAAAGATAGCGTCCGGCGACTGTACCGACCTCGGCGATATTTCCACCCTCGCCGACCCGGCGGTTGTGGACGACCTCGTTAAGCAAAGGCTGTAAAAATCAATCAAACTGCCTAAAAAACCCTTTTTCCCCCTTTGTCATTGCCACGGTCTGCCCCTTCTGTCATTGCGGGCAAAGCATGATTCCTTATCTGTCATTGCGAGCCCTTCGACTTCGCTCTGGGCAGGCTCCGCGAAGCAATCTCATGTTTTGTCATTCCGTTCCCCATTTGTCATTCCCGCGGTCTTTCCCTTTTTGTCATTCCCGCGGTCTTTTGAGCGGGAATCCAGAAAAAGCATTTATAAAAAGAACTGGTTCCCCGCTTAAGATTGCGGGGACAAGCTTTTGAGTGGGAATCCGGACGCCGTCCCCGCCCCGTATCAAGTACGGGGTAAACTCCAGCGGGGAACTATACAAAACGATAAAAGAACCGGATTGTCCGGTCAAGCCTTGCCCCGGCAGGCAGTAAGCAGGGGCGGACAATAACAAAACTTATGTTGTAATTGCGAACCCTGAAACAAGTTCGATGCAGGCTTAGGGAAGCAATCTCTTATTGCTCGACTTATCCCAAAATAAAATTGCGGCCCCCGGTTAAACCGGAGGCCGCAATAACTTGCATTTTTTCTTTTTGTCATTCCCGCGGTGTCGGGGTACCCATCCGGAGGATGGGTCGCGGGAATCCAGTTGATTTTTCAAGAATCTCTTGGCCGCCAACTACTCGCGGGGAGCCCTCGACTTCTTCAAGGCCTTGATTCTTCTTTTTTGCGCTTCCTGACGTTTTCTCTTCTTTTTTACGCTGGGTTTTTCGTAAAAACGCCTTCTCTTTACCTCTTTAAAGGTGCCGTCCTGCGCGAGTTTTCTTTTGAGTATCTTAAGAGCTTTTTCAATCTGGTCGTCTATTACCCTGACCTCTGCCAAAAAATTCACCCCCTCTACAATGTAAACGCGTTGCCTTGAATGAAATGGGAATTATATAGAAAAAGGGGGGCCAAGTCAAATTAAAAGGGCAGGGCAGGGCAGGGCTGAGCCCTGCACCCCTAATATTTTAACTTGCGTCGCGGTATGCATGCTACGGGGATTTATTGATTCACGTTGCCGTCCGGAGGTTTACGGAAAATCCGATGGCGTAAACCGTTCGCCCTTCGACAGGCTCAGGGCGAACGGCCAAAGATTTATCATTCCCTGCTTAACGCGGAATCAGGACTTCTGAGGCTGGCGTAGCCCGCCTATCAGTAATTTTTAAAAACAACCTTGACTAACAAGTATAGTAGGTATATCATACCTACCATGAAGGTTAAAAACGTAAAAATAGGAATAAGAACAAGAGAAGACGCCTTTAAAGAGGCAAAAGACGTCATGGAAAAACTCTCAAGGGGCGAGAAGGTTAAAAAGCACGCCGACGTCTACTTTGAGAACCTTGACGCCATGAGAAAAATCTTGACCGAAAAAAGACTTGAGATACTCCATGCAGTAAAGGAACGCCGCCCGTCCTCTATCTACGACCTCGCCAAGATGCTCGGCAGGGACATAACAAACGTCATAGACGACCTGAATTATCTGAAAGAACTCGGACTTGTTGTCTTAAAGAAAAGCAAATCAGGAAGGACCCAAACAGTGCCGACCGTGGCCTACGACATGATACGGTTGGAGATTGCGGTGTGAGTATTCATTTGCTCAGTCCGAAAGCATTTTTTAATCTTTCAAAAAATAAGTTGGCCATCTCTTCGGTATTTTGAAAAGAATCAATTCTTACTCCCGGCAAATTTAAACGATTTCTCTTCCACGTTGTGGCACTATAGCATCCTGCACTATTATAACAATATCTTGCTCCTGCAGAATTAATAAAAGAGCAACGAATCTGATAAGGTGATGCTATTTTTGCATTTTCGACAACATGCTGCGATAACTTAAGAAAAATTGAAAAAACATCTTGTATCCATGGTAAAACTGCCATTCTCTCACTCGGCCAATGGATAGTATTATCAGCTTTCAAATTATATACAAAACCAATATATCCTGTGCGGTGAACGTAAGTTATCTGAGATGGACTAATGTTATCATTTAGTCTAAATATTCCGCGAAGCGTTGGCGTAAAATTAGTGCCGCTCCACAAGTCAATATGATGAACATTATTATTTGGATCTAAAATTGTAGAATAATTATTTAAATTTTTGATTTCTTCCGACGATGTATCAACTTGGTCTTCCTCCAACAAATACGGCACAGCGTGCATTATCAGCGAAAAATCTTCTTTAAGAAACGGAAAATCCTCGTTTAACTCGTCCTCTACCGTTTTGATATATGATTCTAAATTCTTTTCAAGATTAACGACTTCCATTACCGTCCTTTTAACCTCATCGGTTGTCATTTTTAAAGTCCTGTCATCGCGCCTAATAGAAAATCTGTTCTTCCCTTTAAAAGTAACCATATGCGGTCTTCTAAGACTCGCCGGAACATAAACAACAACAGCCCATTTGCCGTTTTTTAGAGGTAGTTCCTTAATTACGAGTCCTGGGATCGGCGGGTCAATAGAAGTATCACAAAGATTTCTATATGCTTCGGCTTCTTTAACGCCGTCTTCAATCCCTGCTAATTCACCGGGCTGAGAACTCGCTCCTTCCTCTTTCAATTCGCCAACACCTATGATTATATTCCCGCCATAGTAATTAGCAAACCCGGTCACATCAGCAAGAAATTCTTCCTTTGCTTCGTCTTTGCTATCCTTCTCATATTTCAATTTGTAATCAAGAAATCTGTTTTCACGATACCGCTTCTGCAAAAATACCTGTAATTTTTCTTCGTTTAATACTTCAATTTCTTTGCCGGATATATATATCATTTTTAAAATTTCCCCCTACATCTTCTCCGGAGCAAAAACGCCGAGGAGACGGAGACTTTTTCTCATGAAGGCCCGCTTTTTTCTTGCCGAACGCCTATTCGCCGCGAACATTACTTTTTCTTGCGCCCGATCTTTTCAAGCCTCTTGGTTACCCTGAGCCTTTTGGCAAGACCGACGAGTATGCCTAAATCCGCGCCGCCGATATTCAAAAGCTCCTCCGCGTCAAGCAAATCCCTCGGCCCGCCGGATGCGAGTTTCATTACGATGAGATATTCCACCGGTATTACCGGCACCTTAATGCCGTGAAAATCCACGGCAACGGCATTTTCTATTGCCTCGTCCTCCCATTTTCTTGTTACAATAAGCATATCAACCGGCACGTCTTTATGAATAACCTTGACAAGATAGGGCACCGGGTCGAGATGCCCTCCGGCGTATATCGTCGGCCTTAAGCCTTCCGCCTCTAAGGCCTCGGAAAAAAACCCGAGATTATGAATAGACTCAAGGGCTACAAGAAGGTCTATGTCCTTTGTGCCCCTTGGAATGCCCCACGTGGAAACAGAAAGTCCTCCGATAAGGGCATATCCGGTAATCACGCCTCGTTTTTTTAGCCTGTTCAGGATTCGGGCTATTTCCTTAAGGCTTCTTTCCAACGACATGCCTTTTCGCCTCCGCGCCGGCCCTCATGAGTTTAAGGCAAAAGTCGGAAAGTTTCGCGGCCATATCGAGCTTTTTCGCCGGCGTAAATTTTAGAGCCGCTTTAATCTCTTTCTCCCTGCCGCGCTCCATTGTTTTCGACCTTGCCATTTTTGACTCCTCTATACCATATGGATTCAATGTTATATTTTTATATTACCGCTGTCAAGAAAGCCTGCCCTGAGCCTGTCGAACGGCCCCCCCTACATCTTCTCCGGGGCCGATACGCCGAGGAGCCCGAGGCTTTTTCTTATGACAGTTCCGACGGCCTTGCAGAGATACAACCTCGCGAGAGTAAGTTCCTTATCGTCCGTTACGACTCTGCTTCGGTTATAATAAGGATGGAAAAGGCCTGCTAACTCCTGCGCATAAAACGTAATCCTGTGCGGCTCCATCTCGAGAGCGCTCTTTTCGATGACTTCCTCGAAGGCAGCGAGTTTTCTTATAATGTCGAGCTCGTCTTTTTCCGAAAGCCTCTTGAGGATATTCTCATCAGGCTCATCCGCAATCGCTATGCCGCTTTGCAAGGCAAACTCCGTTATGCTCGAGATACGGGCAAAGCAGTACTGAACGTAAAAGACCGGATTTTCAGGGGCCTGTTTTTTGGCAAGTTCCAAGTCGAAGTCAAGATGCGCGTCGGATTTTCTCATGAGGAAAAAGAACCTCGTGGCGTCTCTACCCACCTCGTCCATGACCTGACGGAGGGTTACGAACTCGCCTTCCCTCTTCCCCATTGCCACGGGAACGCCGTCTCTTAAAAGAGCCACTAACTGAATGAATATAATCTTTAACATCGCGTCGTCATAATCAAATGCCTTGAAAACCGACCTTATCCTTTGCTCGTAACCGTGGTGGTCGGCCCCCCAGACGTCAACTATCGTCGAAAACCCGCGCCCTGCCTTATCAAGATGATAGGCGACGTCTGACGAAAAATAAGTATAAGACCCGTCGGCCTTTATGAGCACCCTGTCCTTGTCGTCTCCGAAGTCGGTCGTGCGAAAAAAGACGGCGCCCTCGCTCTCGTAAATAAAACCTTTTTCTCTCAAGGCTGCGTTGGTCTTTTCCACCCTTTCCGGAACAAGGGTCTTTTCGCTGAACCAAGAATCGAACTCCACCCCGAAATCGTTCAAATCCTTTTTAATCCATAAAAGGATGGCGTTCATGGAAAACTCGACGAATTCCTTCAGGCAATCTTTTGGCGGAATTTCTTTGTATTTTTCGCCGTGCTTCGTGAGAAACTCCTTTGCTATGTCCTTTATGTAGGCGCCTTTATAAAATTCATCGGGAAACTCCACATCCTTACGGAGAAGTTTCAAATACCAAAGGCGCACTGACTCGCCTAAGATAAAAACCTGCCTCCCCACGTCGTTTATGTAGTATTCCTTTTCTACGTCAAACCCGGCGGCCTTTAAAACATTCGCAAGCGCGTCTCCGACCGCCGCGCCCCTTCCATGGCCTATGTGAAGCGGGCCTGTCGGGTTCGCGCTCACGAACTCCACCTGAACTTTTTTCCCTTGGCCGATATTCAGTTCTCCGAAAGAATCCTGTCTTTCGATTATCTCTTTTAAGACGGTATACCAGTAGGTCGTGTCGAGAAAGATATTTATGAAGCCCGGCCCGGCGATTTCGCATTTTATGACGGACGGATGGGCCGCTATCTTCGGCAAAAGGTCTTCGGCTATTTTTCTCGCGGGCCTGCCCTCAACGGCGGAAAGAAGCATGGCAAGGTTCGTAGAATAATCGCCGAAGCCATCTTTTTTAGGCCTTTCGAGTATTACTTCT
>JBAQMW010000136.1:0-10558 GCA_049303155.1 Thermodesulfobacteriota bacterium
CCCTTATCCCCCTCAACCTACCCTCTCCCCAACGGGGAGAGGGATAAAAAGACATCTGTCCTTTTGTTTTTACCTCCTCTCCCCAACGGGGAGAGGGATAAAAAGACACCTGTCCTTTTGTTTTTACATCCTCTCCCCCGACCCGCCCTATGGGGCGGGTGCCCCGGAGAGGATTGAGGTGAGGGGACTTTATTTTTCTGTTATTTTATTTTTTCCAATACCCGTCCGTCGGCAACCTACTTCCTGAAAACCGGCCCCTCCACCCGTAACTCTCCTTGAAACCTTGCCTCTACCAAAAACACGTCCGCATCCAAGCCCTTTCCCGCGTGCACAAAGGAAATCCTCACAGGCTTTATTCCGGCCAGAGCGAACTCCGAAAAAAGTCCTTGGAGCCTCTTTACGGGATATACGTAAAAGAGCCTTCCTTCTTTCGAAAGAAGATATTTGGAAATCCGGACAAGGTCTCTTAATGTCCCCGCGGACTCGTGCCTCGCAAGCGCCCTTTCAAAAGAAGGGCTGCGTCTGCCGGAACCTTTCTCGACGTAAGGAGGGTTACTGACGATGACGCTGAAAAAACCCTCCGGAAAAATTCCTTTAAGGGTTCTCCAGTCGCAATTCATTATCTCGACCCTGCCTTCGAGGTTATTCCGCCTTACGTTTTCTTTAGCGGCCCCGGCAACACCGCTGTTTATCTCAACGCCTACTATTTTTCCGGCCTCGCTCTTAAGGCAAAAAATAAGCGGCATTGCGCCGCTTCCCGCGCCGAGGTCGAGCACGATGTCTTCTTTTTTTAAGGGGAGAGCGAAGTCGACGAGGAGAACGGAATCTTGAGTAAGCCTCTGCCCCGCCTGACGAAATTTGTACGCACCGATTTTTTCGAGGGTTTTCTTGGACACGCGGGACAAGCGGCGCGGGTCGGGGACGGATTTTCTTTTGCCGGGCACCGCCTTAACTCCAAAGAGGATTTATGACGAGGCCCGAAAGAAGTTTCGGGTAAAAGTAGGTTGACTTCTGCGGCATGAGAAGCCCCGCCTCGGAGACCCTTTTCACGTCCTCGACCTTCGTCGGGTTCATGAGAAAGACGAGCTGGTTCGCTCCTTCGGTAACTGCCTTGAGCGCCCCTGTTATGTCTTTTACGTAAACAAGGTTTTCCTGCTTTTCCTGAGATTCCTGAGAAATCCCCAATATCCTATTAAGGATTAAAAAGTGCAAAATGCTCACGTCGAGGGTTTTATGCTCTTCGGCGATAGTCTTGCCGAAAAGAGAATCCATCACTGATTTATCCTTAAGCGAGATAAGGCGGTAGACGTCCTCTCCCTTTATGGCGACTCCGAAGCGCGTCTTTTCGCGGGAATCTTCAGCCATCTTCTTCAAGAACTCGTCCTTTTTCGCGCGAGGAAAATCCTCTACTATGAAATACTCTTTGCACTTCTCGATAAACGCGGCCGCGTCGAACCCTTTAAGGCTGTGCACGACCCTGTGGGTCGGCCATATCTCAAGCCCGTCGTCGTTCATGCTCGTGAAATACATCATCACGTAATTGAACGGTTCCTCGCCTGTCGGATTCCTCGTTTGCTCGAGCATGAACTTTTTATAATTAAGGGCTGTCTCGTACCTGTGATGTCCGTCGGCTATAAAAAGGGGTTTTTCCTTCATGGCGTCCGTTATCTTTTTTATCGAGGCCGGGTCGTCTATCCTCCAAACCCTGTTCCTGACTCCGTCGTCTCCCAAGACGTCTATTATCGGCTCTCCCTTAACCGCCGAATCGAGGGAGTGTTTTATGGTCTTTTCCTTCCGCGCGCCTGCGTCGACGCCTCGCGGCGCGTCCTTGCCTTCGGGGTATATGGCGAAGATGCAGCTAAAGTTGGCGTTGCAGGCCTTCATGAGACTGAGCCTGTCTGCCTTTGGCCCCGATAGGGTTTTTTCATGGGGATGTATGGAGCCTTTGCCGAGTTCCTCTAATTTTACCGTGCCTATGAATCCGTTTCTCGTGGTCTCTTTTCCGCCTTTCGGCGTATAACTCTGGGAGTAAGCGTAAAGACACGCTCTCTCGTCCCTCGAAAGCACGCCTTGTTTTTGCCACTTGCTGAAGTCCTCCGCGGCCCTCGAATAACGGTCGCTTCCGGCCTTATCGTCCGGCGAGGTCTTTCCGAGGATTAACTTTATTATGTTTTCGGGATGCCTCTTATAGAGCTCAATCTGAAACTCCGGAGATATTACGTCGTATGGCGGGGCCATGACCTTGGAGAGGTCTTCGACCCTTTCCTTATCGTATAAAAGTCCTTTAAACGGAACTATTATCGCCATGACGTCCTTCTCCTCAGGGGTATTGTATAAGAGCCAATTAATTTACAATCGCCGGAGGGATTTGTCAAACCTTTTTTTGATTGAAAGCGGCGGATGTATCCGGTGTGTGTAGTTGTTTTAGCAGGGCTAAATGTCTGCCCTACAAAAGACCAATACTGTTACGGTTTTTCGTAGGGCAACCCTTTAGGGTTGCGTCTTTCGTAGGTTTTATAGCAGGGCTAAAGCCCTGCCCTACATTTTAAAAATTAAAGCTAAAGTTGCGTCTTTTCAAGTAAGCGGCGACGCACGTTAATCCTGTCCTTGCGGACGGCACAATGAATAAATAAGCCGGAGTGGCACCCACACCTCTATGCAAATTAAAACATTACTGGTCACGGACGCGGCCCTTGCTCGAAAAACTCAAGCAGGGTCTCGGAGGCCCTCAGAGAGGCTTCCTTCATGGCCTTATGCCCGGCCTCTTCAAAACTCATATGTCCGGCCCTTTTGTCGGTTTTGACTTCCGCGGCTATTGCTCCGCTCTTCAAGTCCTTCATGGAAATCGAGATGCTTGCCCTCGCGTACTTCCACGGCGGATTGCTCACGTCAACCCCGGACACTTCGGCCACGCCTTCCACCACCGCGTCCGCCTTGCTTCGCGTCGGGGTCAATGAATACCCTTTCCCCGAAAGGGCTGCGGATAATGTAGTTGCGGCGTCAATCGAGCTGTTTCCGCTTATCCCGACGTATATGAGCATCTCGCTCTTTATACGCGCCGTTGAATTCAAAACATTTTTCATGTCGTAGGGGGACGAAGGAGGGGGCGAGCCGATGACGCGGAGCCTGCTTACCAAGACCTCGCGTCTTACCCACAAAGACCTTGCCGTGTTAAAAGACCTGAGTTTAAAAAGAACGCTTTCCTGCGATTCGGCTGAATCGAGTTCGGCCTGTATCTCGGCGTCAATATTTCCTATGTCCTTTTGCCACTTATTCCTTGCCTCCGCCCTAGGAAGCGCGGCGACCGCGTAATAGGTCTTTTTAGCGTCGTCGTACCACTCGCTTCCTATGCTGACGCCTTCCAAATCAACGGCAGTGGCGACATTCACCTCTGACTCTATCTCGGCCTTGAATTTCTCGCTGCCGCCTTCGGAGGCATACCTTACCCGGTCAAGCGTATCGCTCTTTATCTTCGATTCGAATATGCGCGATAATTCGGCAAGAGCGGCGTTACGCGCGCCCTCCTCGCTCACGGCCGCTCCGGTCGCGGTTAAATAGTCAGCCTCCGGATACTTTATCGCGGCTTGCCCGGCCTTTTGCGTTTCTCTAACAACGCCGCACCCTGCCATAAGAAAAGCCGTAGCGATAAAAACGTATTTAAATGAACTTATTCTCATCAGTACATCGTCCCGTAGATAATGAATTTGGTCTCTCCCTGCTTTATGGCGAAAGGAGCGTCAAGCGTTTCAATTGCGTCGCACCTTTTCACTGAAACCTTATAGGTTCCCTCTTCGAGATAAGTCCTTGAAAGATATATCTCGGAGGGAAGCGAAGTCCATGACCTCGTATCGGCCTTTGCAACGGCCGAGGCGAGAACGTTCAAAAACCCCTTTACCGCCCGTTGTTGGTACTCCGACCCGCCCATGCTCTGGGCGGCCTGATGGATGATGACCTGCTTGGCCGCGACCCTTAAAAGTTCCTTTGCCACTATCCGGGCCTTCCTGTCGTCGAGGTTCTTTACTGCTATGGAATCCACGTCCTCCGCGAGTTCCGTGTTTCCGCTTAAACGCGAGACGCCTGACTCGAAAACCACCTCTGCGCCGCCGCAGGACGGCTCCCTCGAGACGTATCTCGGAAATGCCAGCGTTACCGGGCCTGCCGCCGTCGGCAGCATCACCTTATCGTCAACCTTGCGCGGGGCCTCTCCGTTAAAATGTATGAATACCGCTCTTCCGAGTTTTTTAACGTCTTTTTGCTTAAGCGGCTTAATCCGCCCGAAATCGGCAAGATACTGTTTTACCTCCTCGGTCCTGCCCGACGCATCGGCGAGTCTCACGAAGTCCTCTTTTAAGGAAGCCGGCGCTCGCGTGCCGTAATGTTTTCCGTAATCGCCGTAAACGCGAACCGCTTTATTATAGTCTATGAACGCGTCGTCCGCTTGGCCCGAAGACTCGTATATAAGGCCGCTCAGATACCTCGCAAAGGCGTCCTCTTTGTAAATATTCTTGGCGTCGTACTTGTTATTAAGCCCCGTAAGGAGCGTGTCAAGCCTCCTGATTTCAACGAGCGCGTCCTCTGTCTTGCCGAGCATGGCGTAGTTTATGGCCGAGAAAAGATTTATGAGCGCCCTCTCGAAATCCTCCCCGGCGTAAGGAAGCAGGTAGTCGTTTAAGACGACCGAGCCTACCTCTCTCGTAACGCTCTTTGTCCAGAGCTCCTCGGCTATCCTCTCGGCCTCGCGGAAAAAGCGGTTACTTTCCTCGTATCTTCCGCAAAGCATCTCGGCCATGCCGGCGTCAAGAAAGAAAAGAAGCCTCTCGTTCGAGGCCGGAATGGAAGACTTTTCCGACTCGCCTATGTGGGAGGCGGCGGCGGAGCAGTTTTTTTGCCTCACGTAATTGCCGAGCGTCTCGTTGAATTTATTGTATCCGGCCGCGCAGCCGGAGACGGCCAAAACGAGGGCAAGGAAAGCCGCTCTCAAAAAAATCCTTTTAGTCAACATGCCCAAGAACCGCTCTTCCCTGTGCTTCAAAACCCTAAACGATTTCTCGTTACGAACTTCTTTATCTTTTCCTCGCCTATCCAGACCTTCTTGTTCGTCCTTATGTCGATGAGCTCCAGGTTCACCTGATAATAAACCACGGATTTACCCTCTAACTTGTCGATGATGCTGTTGATGGAGCCCTTCATCATGAAGTCGGCCCCTACCTCCTCGCCCTCGGCCTTCGCGGTCTCCTCCGAGGAACGGGTCGCCTGATCCTTCCTCTCTTCCCTCACCTCGCCCCTCTCGACGCTGGTTGCCACGAACTCCACCTCGCCGGAGTTTATGAGAGCCCGCTCCATGTTCTTAACGAACGTCCCGACGCTTATGTGCTCATGGCTAAGATTATTCACCGTCCCGACTATGACGACCGGGGCCTTGCCCTTGTTCGCGGACTTGAACTTATTTAACCACGGCTCTCCGAGGGACTGGGCTATCATCTTGTCCGCGACCATGCGGGAATCCGAGTCGTTCCAGTTCCCGCTTAGATCAACGGTCTCTTCAGACTTAATCCTCTCGACCGACGTCGAAGCGCAGCCGTAAAACGCGAGCGAAAGAACCATCGTTACCGCAAAAAAAACATTCCTCATGACGCACACCTCCGTGAATTTAAATTATTTCGCTGACAAAATGCCGAAAAGGCCGGCATTGTCATTGGAGATTTTGTAGCTCAGGGCTTTAGCCCTGATACACATCAGCCCTAAAGGGCTGAGCTACGTAAACAACCCTAAAATATGCCGCTACTTTTTCATCTTGCCCTTTATGTCCTTCATCATATCTTCGAGTTCTTCCTCCGCCTTTAAAAGCTCGTCGTAATCATAAGGACGCGAAGGGGTCGTAAACTCGCCTTCTTCCTCGGGAACGCTCTTTTCCGGTTTCTTCTTCTCGGTCTCGGTCTTTACCGGCTCAATCTTTTTCACGGCCTTTTCGTCCGGCGCCGCGGCCTCGGATGTCAAGGGTCTCGTGCCGTATTTCACGACTCGGCCCTTCTGCTTCATCCAGTCCTTCACGACCGAAGACTTAATGGAAAAATTCACGCCCGTTATCGGAAGCCCGTCGGCTCCCACGCGCGCTATGTTGGAATTCACGGCAACCATATACCCGCGCATGTCGAGGAGCGGGCCGCCCGAATTGCCCCTGTTAACGCTCGTATCCGTCTGAAAGACGTCTTTCCCTGAAATGCCCTGAAAATCCCCTATCTCGCCGCTTATCCTCCCGTACGTGAGAGACCAAAAGCCTCCCTGCTCCGGATGCCCTATGGCGACGACCTCCTCGCCGACCTTTATCTCTTCCGGGTCCGCAAGCTCTATGGCATTAAGCCCGCCGGGAACGCCGCTCATCTTAAGAAGCGCGAGGTCGAGCTCGACCGAGTAGATTATCACCTCGGCGCCGTAACCCTTTGATAAATCCCCTTCAATCGAACCGGTCACCCTGTCGGGACGGAGATACACCTTTATCTTCGGATAGACAACTGTCTTATCCCTATCCATCACGACGTGGGCGTTAGTAACGACAAGGCCGTCAGAGGATATCAAAGAGCCGGCCCCTATCATGCCTCCGCCCTTTTCACCGGAGGCGCGTATCACCACGACCGATGGCGAATAAGTCTCGTAGATTTTCTTGGCCGGAAAATCGGCGGCAAAAGAAGCGGCGCACGGCAAAACAATAAAGAACGCCGCAAATGCCAAAATCAGCCTTTTCATAAACACTCTCCGTCTTCGATTATCCGTCAGTGAATAACGGTTTAAAGGACTTCCACCGTGAAAATCCGCTTTGTAACGACCCCGTTAGCGTCCCCGACGCTCATGCGTATCGTGTGCTTGCCGGAAGGAAGTTTCGCGTCAGGAACGTCTATGCCGTCTTTGGAGACGTAGTCCTTGACGCGCGACGTCAGGTCTATGGCTATGAACTTCATGTACTCGAGCTTAAACGTGGCAAGGTCTATGTCAAAGCCCTTTTCAGGCGCGAACTTGACCTTTATGTTTATCGGCGATTGATAGGATTTACCGGCCTCCGGGCTCAAGACCTCTATGGAAGGGCCGCCCTCGGTTCTCGATATATCGAAATAAACCGGGTTCCGCATATCCTTCGATGCGGCCTCTTTCTCGGTTATTAAATCAAACCCTCCCGCGGCGTAGGCAATCCCGCCAATGGCAGCCATGAAAAAAACAAAAAACACCGCTAATCTTCTCATACGAAAATCCCCCCTTCTATTTCAACTGCGTCGCACATATGCCGAACCAAATGCGGGACAGGTACCCCGCCTGTCAATAAGCCTTTTCACGGTCACGGCCCTACTGCTTCTTTTCGGCTCGCTTTTTCTCTTCCTCAACTCCGAGTTCGTCGTGGAGGCGTTTCGCGTTATCGCGGACGTAGTTCTTGACGTCTTTGTTGAGTTCATTGGATTTTTCCGCCAAGTCCTCAAAGGCCTTCAAGTCGAGCTTGGCAAGGGAAAAAAGCTCGCCCGTCGCCGGATTCTGCCAATGCTCCACTATCTCGACCCCGGAAAGGGTCGTGGCGGTTACGGTCTTTATCACGGACTCGACGTGTTGCTCCTCGGCCGTGGCTTTCATGTTGGCCTCTCTCGCCGTGCCTGAGACTATATCCCCTGCGGTAGTTGAGGCCATATAGTCTTTCGTAAGAGAGGCCGTGTAGAACTCAAACGTCTTCGCCACTTCGTTCCTCGCGCGGTCGTCCGCAGCGGTGCGGAGGAGCGATAATATCTTTATACCCTGCGCCGAGCCGACGCCGTAGAAAACGTCGCCCTTGGAGCCGCCGAAAGCGCCGCTTCCTTTTATGACCCACTCCGGGGCCTTAAGGTCCTGAAATGGCACGAAGTTCGCCTCTTTCTCTTTTCCGGCGCATCCGGCAAGAGAAACAGCCCCGAAAACCATTGCCAGAAAAATCAACGCATGCCTCTTCATCTTGCTACCTCCTCATTATGTCTTTATTATTTATCGAACGGTTTTGCCGCGACCCGGATATTTCATATTGCTAAATTCTACACGACAATCTCGAAATTGGCAACAGGCGAATTGAAGACAGCCTACGACTACCCCTCGGCGAGTTCCAGCCTTCCCTTCCACCTCGCCATGAGTACTGATTTTACCTTAAGCCCCTCAACTGAGGCAAGTTCCGGGTCTTTTTCAAGAAACCCCAAGGCCTCTTCCCTCGCGGCCTTCAAGAGCGCCATGTCGGAGAGCATGTCTATTGTCCTGAATTCGGGCATGCCGGACTGCCGGGTGCCTATGAAATCCCCGGGCCCGCGTATCTTCAAATCCTCCTCCGCTATCTTGAATCCGTCCATCGTGCTTTCCAAGACCTTAAGCCTCTTCCAAGTGTCCTCGTTTACCGCATATTGCGCGAGCAAAAGACAAACGGAGGGCCTCTCGCCCCTGCCCACTCGCCCCCTTAACTGATGAAGTTGCGCGAGGCCGAATCTCTCGGCGTGCTCTATGAGTATAATCGAGGCGTTCGGCACGTCAACTCCCACCTCTATGACCGTGGTTGAAACCAATACATCAAGAGACTTTTCCTTAAAAGCCCTCATGACTGATTCCTTTTCAATGCTTTTCATCCTGCCGTGGATAAGCCCGACCCTATATTTGACAAAGACCTCCTTTTCAAGACGCTCTTTCATGGTGGTGGCGTCCTTTAAAGAGAGTTCCTCGCTCTCTTCCACGAGAGGATAAACGACATAGGCCTGAGCGCCTTTCTTGAGCTCGGCCTCTATTGTATCGTAGGCAGTCTGCCTGTCCTTTTCCCGAAGGAGTTTCGTCAAGACCGGCTTCCTGCCTTTGGGCAGTTCGTCTATTATCGAAACGTCCAAATCTCCGAAAACTGTCATGGAAAGAGTTCTCGGAATGGGAGTGGCGGTCATTACGAGTATATGAGGCGAGAGGGTTTTTTCCGCATCGAGGCTTTTCGCGCCCTTTTTTTTGAGTTCCACCCTCTGCACGACTCCGAAGCGGTGCTGCTCGTCAACTACCACAAGGCCGAGTCTCTTGAACTCAACCCCTTTCTGTATGAGGGCGTGAGTGCCTATTACCAAATCTATCTCGCCTTTTTCAATCGCTTCGAGGGTCTTTTTTTTGGCCTGAGCCTTGATTCCGCCTGTCAAAAGCGCAATTCTTATTCCCAATGATTCCGTATAGTTATGAATAGTAAGATAGTGTTGCTCAGCAAGTATCTCGGTAGGAGCCATTATGGCGGCCTGATAGCCTGATTCGATAGCAATAAGAGCGGCGATAAGGCTTACGATTGTTTTCCCCGAGCCGACGTCCCCTTGTATGAGGCGGTTCATTGGAGAGCCTGTTGACAGGTCTTTTTTTATCTCACTTAGAGTCCTCTTCTGCGCCGGAGTGAGTTCAAAGGGAAGGAGCGCGAGGAGTTTCTTTTCAAGGCCGTCGGCTTTCGGCTTTATGACAATCCCGCCCTCTTTTTTTATTTCCTTTCTTCTCAAAGCAAGACCGAGTTCGAGGGAAAAGAGTTCGTCGAACACGAGGCTTTTTCTTGCGAGAGAGGGGGCGTTTGCAATTTCGCCGCCTCGCTCACTCTGCGATGGAGATTCCTCGGTCTTTATGCTCCCTCTCCCCTTTGGAGAGGTGTTATTTACTTCCTCTCCCCTTGGGGGAGAGGGTAGGGTGAGGGGGATTAAAGCCGGAGGATTTGATTGTCTCCCTCCCCCCTCGTGAGGGAGGGTCAGGGTGAGGGGGACCAAACCGTGCGCATTCAAAAACGCCTCCCTTAACCCCATAAACCCGCGCCTCGAAATAACGTCTTCAGGCGCGCCGCTCGTCGCGAACTTTGCGTAATCCTCGACAATTCCCATGACGAGTTTTCTTATCGTCTTTTGGTGCATATTGTCTATCTGCGAATAGACCGGCATTATGCCTTTAAGATTAGCGGTTCCTCCCCGACCCACGCCGCTTGGCGTGGGTGCCCCGAAAGGGAGGTCAGGAGGGATTGCGGAATCGTCGTCCGCCTCTATGAACTCCACGTCCGGATGAATCATCTCCTTTTGGCTTCCGAATGCCGATACCTGGCCGTAGGCAACGAGCCTTTTCCCTGCTGTGTATTTTTCTCTCATGTAAGAGGTGCGGTAATTGAACCACTTGAGTTTAAGATACCCTGTTCCGTCCGTCACGACCGCTTCAAAGAGTTTTCTTCTGCCGTAGTAGGCCTCGCCCGATGCCATGACATCGCCTGTCGCGACCTCGTTTTGGCCGTGAGAGAGTTCCGCTATTTTTTTCATGTTGCGCCTGTCTTCGTAGCGGATGGGAAGATAGTAGAGAATATCCTCGACAGTGGAAAGCCCTTTTTTAACGAGCCTCTCGCCGAGCTTCGGACCAATGCCTTTTATGTATTGAAGCGGGGTTTTGAGTTTTTCAAGGTTCTTGGCTAATCCGGAGGGGGTTATAACCCCCTCTCCCTCCGCCTTACTGATTGGCGGATGGGGAGAGGGTTGGGGTGAGGTGGGTTTTTGTTCCCTCTCCCCTTTGGGGAGAGGGTAGGGTG